>DGQS01000083.1 GCA_002389785.1 Bacteroidetes bacterium UBA4408 | reverse complement strand
TATTTAATTTTAAATCTTTAAAATCGGTTACCGGTTTATTGTTTTTATTGAAGTATTTTTCAGTAAAACGAAAATCAATTCCAAATCCTCCAAACATAAAATTAAACGAAAAGCCCGACGAGAAAGGAAGGTAACTACCGTAATTTAATTGAGCATTGTTTAATTCACTTTTTGTGTACACCAACGAACTCAATGGATTAATGGCTTGCCTAAAATTATTTTGATTGACTTGCAATCTGAAATTCAAGCGGGTTTTAAATTTTGAAATATAAGTTGGATCTTGTTCCGGTTGCTTTGCTTCAGAATAATTCAGCAACACCAAGAAAGCAAAAGTTACAAAAAAGTAGCTTCGTTTTAAAAAGAGATAGTTTAACTTCGCCAAAATTTATTCGGATTTAAAATGATCGTTTTTAGTTATTTTCTGTATTACTTTATACTTATTCCCCTTTCATTACTTCCATTTCCGGTATTGTATCTATTTTCGGATATAGCTTTTTATTTACTTTACTATGTATTTCCTTACCGCAAAAAAGTAGTGCTCAACAATATCCGCAACTCCTTTCCCGAAAAATCGGAAGCAGAAGTTGAAGCTATTGCTAAAAAATTCTATGCGCATTTTTGCGATTTAGCTGTCGAAAGTATAAAAGTATTTACGATTTCAAAAGCCAGTTTAATGAGTCGCTTAACTGTTGTTGGACCTGATTTGATGAAAAAATATTACGACGAAAAGCGCAGTTTAATATTGGTTACCGGCCACTATGCCAATTGGGAATGGGCTGCCGTGTCTATTGGATTATATGGTCCGCATAAACCCTTAGGCATTTACCAACGCATTTCAAATAAATTTTTTGACCAAAAAATGCAGAAAACCCGTAACCGTTTTGGCACCATCTTAATGTCGACCAAAGAAGTTTCGGAGTTTTTTGAACGCTATAAAAACGAACTTACCATGACCGGCTTTATTGCCGATCAAAGTCCGGGTAAAGTTCAAAATGCACATTGGATGCAGTTTTTGAATCAGGATACTCCTGTTTCTTATGGTTCTGAAAAATATGCGAAACAATACAACATGGTGGTGTTGTACGGTAAAATTACCAAAGTAAAAAGAGGTCATTACAAGGTAGAATACGAATTGGTAACCGATGCGCCTAACAGTTTAGCTCCTAATGAAATTACCGAAAGGCATACACGCATCAACGAAAAGCTGATAAAAGCTGCACCCGAATATTGGTTGTGGACTCATCGCAGGTGGAAACACAAGCGCAGCTAGCAGTTGCGATGCAATTATGGTTATGAAAAGCATCTTGCCTCGCTAAAAAATATTTTCCTAATTTCATCATGCCAATTACTTAGTGCAAAAATTACTTTCTTATGTCTGCTCCATTAGCTGAAAGGCTTCGCCCCTCTACCTTCGACACATACATCGGTCAAAAACACCTGATTGGAGAAGGAGCTGTTTTACGTAAGGCCATTGAAAGCGAAGTATTGCCCTCGCTCATCTTGTGGGGACCTCCGGGAGTAGGAAAAACAACCTTAGCGAACATTATTTCACAAAAATTAAAACGACCTTTTTATGCGTTGAGTGCAATTAATTCGGGTGTAAAAGACATTCGTGAAGTAATTGACAAAGCTAAGAGTCAGGCATTTTTTGGTACCAACAATCCGATTTTATTTATTGATGAAATTCATCGCTTCAGCAAATCGCAACAAGATTCCTTGTTGGGTGCGGTTGAAAAGGGAATCGTTACATTGATTGGCGCTACCACTGAAAATCCATCCTTTGAAGTTATTTCACCTTTGCTTTCGCGTTGCCAGATTTATGTGCTTAAAAATTTAGAAAAAGAGGACTTAATTTTATTGTTGCAACAAGCCGTCGAGCAAGATGAATTTTTAAAGAAGAAAAACATACACATAGCTGAATACGAAGCTTTGCTGCGCTTATCCGGTGGAGATGCACGAAAATTATTGAATACATTTGAATTGGTTGTAAACTCAATTGGTGGAAATGAACTAACCATTACCAATGAATTAGTAACTGAAAGTGTTCAACAAAACTTAGCACTTTACGACAAAGGCGGCGAACAACATTACGATATCATATCGGCCTTTATAAAATCGTTGCGTGGCAGTGATCCAAATGCTGCGGTGTACTGGTTAGCCAGAATGCTCGAAGGCGGTGAAGACCCTTTGTTTATTGCACGTCGCATGCTCATCTTAGCGAGTGAAGACATTGGAAATGCAAATCCAACGGCTTTGGTAATTGCCAACAATTGTTTTCAGGCAGTTAATGTAATTGGTATGCCCGAAGGACGAATTATATTATCGCAAGCTGCAACCTATCTTGCCTGTTCAGCTAAAAGTAATGCAGCTTACATGGCAATTGGTGAAGCCCAGGAATTGGTAAAAAACACCGGCGATCTACCGGTACCTCTGCATTTGCGCAATGCACCTACCAAATTAATGAAAGACCTTGGCTATGGAAAAGAATACGATTATGCACATAGTCATGAAAAAAACTTTACACTACAAGAATATCTTCCCGATACCCTTAGTGGCACACGCATCTATTCACCGGGTAATAACGCCCGTGAAAATGAAATGCGCGAGCGATTGAAAAAACTTTGGCAAGAAAAATATAGCTATTGATTTTTTCTTCCAACAAATTTTCATCAGCCTGAAATATGATTTTCGACAGGTTTTTTTGCGTGCTCGGAAATTAATTTTGCCAAGCCAAACCCCATTTCAATGAACCTAATAAACAAGTACAATGTAGCCGGACCGCGCTATACCAGCTATCCAACCGTTCCGTATTGGAATAGTGTTGCACCCAGTCAAGAAGCGTGGAAAACAGCAGTTAAAAATTCCTTTAACGTAAGCAACAAGGAACATGGTATTTCACTGTATATACATTTACCTTTTTGTGAAAGTTTATGTACTTACTGCGGATGCAATACACGCATCACGGTAAATCATGAGGTAGAGCAACCGTATATAAAAGCGCTGATTAAAGAGTGGCAATTATACCTGCGCATTTTTGATGCAAAACCTCGTATTAAAGAAATACATCTTGGGGGAGGAACTCCTACTTTTTTTTCAGCTAAAAATTTAACCCAATTAATTGAGGGCATTACCCAGCATGGCGATGTATGCGAAGATGCAGAGTTTAGTTTTGAAGCACATCCAAACAATACTACCAGCGAACATTTAAAAACCTTGTATTCACTTGGATTTAAGCGCTTGAGTTTAGGCATACAGGATTTTGATATACGGGTACAACAAATCGTAAATCGCATTCAATCTTTCGAGCAAGTTGAGCAGGTAGTAACAGAAGCAAGAGCAATTGGTTATACTTCTATTAATTTTGATTTGATTTATGGCCTGCCGCTTCAAACGCGCGAAAGTGTTCAACAAACAATTGCTAAGGTATTACTCCTGCGCCCCGATAGAATTGCTTTTTACAGCTATGCTCATGTACCTTGGGTGAAACCCGGACAACGAAAATTTACCGAAGCCGACCTGCCTGCCGATTCAGAAAAACGGGCACTTTACGAAATTGGAAAAGCACAATTTTCAGCAAATGGATATGTTGAAATTGGAATGGACCATTTTGCACTGCCCAGCGATTCGTTGTATATCGCCAGCCAAACAAAAAAACTGCACCGCAATTTTATGGGATATACTCATTCCTACACACGGTTAATGGTGGGCTTGGGTGTATCGTCAATAAGTGATACTTGGCATGCGTTTGCACAAAATGTAAAAAAAGTAGAGGAGTATTATTCACTGCTCGAAAAAAACGAATTGCCCATTTTTAAAGGACATTTATTGAATGAAGAGGATTTAATTATTCGGAAACACATTCTTCAATTGATGTGTAACCTGGAAACTTCTTGGGAAAAACCTGAGGAACAATGTGCTGCTGTATACGATGCGATTGAAAAACTTTCGGAACTAAATAAGGATAATTTACTTGAGTTAAAGCCCTATCATTTAAAGGTAAAAGAATTTGCTCGCCCCTTTATCCGCAATGTTTGTATGTGCTTTGATGCACGCTTATGGCGCAATGTACCACAAGCTCAAATTTTTAGTTCGATAGTATAAATCTTGTCCGGGGTTTTTTACCTTTGCAGCGATTTAAGAATATGACCGAAGCTCAGGAAAAAACGCGCCATCAATTACGCAAAGCAGTTTGGGACCTCAACAAAGAATTCGAACTTTTTGTTCCGGGTGATAAAATTATGGTTTGTCTTTCAGGTGGTAAAGACAGCTACACCATGCTCGATATGCTGCTTCATGTGCAGCTGGTGATGAAAAATGAAATCGAAATAATTGCCATCAACCTCGATCAAAAACAACCCGATTATCCGGCCCATATTTTACCAGCCTACCTGAGCGATTTAAATGTAAATTTTGAGATTGTTGAAAAGGATACCTACAGCATTGTGAAAGATAAGGTGCCGGAAGGAAAAACCATGTGTAGTTTATGTTCACGACTTCGCAGAGGAATTTTGTACGATAAAGCATCTCAATTGGGAGTTACAAAAATTGCCTTAGGACATCATCGTGAAGATGTATTGGAAACATTTTTTCTGAATTTATTTTTCAGCGGTAAGCTCGAAACCATGCCGGCAAAATTTCGCACCGACGATGATCGACATACCGTAATTCGACCGCTTGCTTATTGCAAAGAGCAAGATATAATTGACTATGCAGCATTCAGAAATTTTCCGATTATTCCGTGTAATTTATGCGGCTCTCAAGAAAACATGCAACGCAAAGCCATTAAAAAAATGTTGGCCCACTGGGAAATGCAATTTCCGAATCGAAAAGAAATCATGTACAATGCACTCAAAAACATTCATCCAACGCATTTGTACGACCGCAACCTTTACGATTTTAAAGCCTTATCAGAAAGCTTAGGAGTGGAAGCTTTGAATTTTTAACGACTCAAATACAAGTTTCTTTCGGAATAAATTTGGTGGAAATATTCATCCGTTAAATCATCAATAAAGTAAATGGCTTCGCCTGTTGATTTCATTTCAGGACCAAGCTCTTTATTTACTTCCGGAAACTTCTCGAAACTAAATACCGGAATTTTAATGGCATAGCCCTTTTTGCGCGGATTAAATGTAAAATCTTTCAACTTTTTTTCGCCCAGCATAACTTTGGTAGCATAGTTTACATAAGGCTCATCGTATGCTTTTGCAATAAAAGGAACGGTGCGTGAAGCGCGAGGATTGGCTTCGATGATGTATACCACTTCGTTTTTAATAGCAAACTGAATATTAATTAAACCCACGGTTTTTAAGGCCAGAGCAATGGTGCGGGTATGTTGTTCAATTTGTTTAATTACTGCATCGCATAAATCAAAAGGCGGAAGCACTGCATACGAATCGCCCGAGTGTATTCCTGCAGGTTCAATGTGTTCCATAATTCCTATAATGTACACATCTTCTCCATCGCATATAGCATCAGCTTCAGCTTCAATGGCGCGTTCCAAAAAATGATCGAGCAACACTTTGTTTCCGGGAATATCTTTTAAAATATTAACCACATGCGATTCCAGTTCTTGCTCGTTAATTACGATTTTCATGCCTTGTCCGCCCAACACGTAGGATGGTCGAACCAACAATGGAAATCCTAATTCGCGCGACAACTCAACCGATTGCTCGGCATCTTCAATAACACCAAATTTTGGATAGGGAATATTATTTTCTTGGAGCAATCGTGAAAAGCTTCCGCGATCTTCTGCTAAATCAAGTGCTTCGTAGGTAGTTCCCAGAATTTTTATGTTGTAACGATTTAATTTTTCGGCAAGTTTTAAAGCCGTTTGTCCACCCAACTGTACAATTACACCCAATGGTTTTTCGTGCAAAATAATATCGTAAATATGCTCCCAAAAAACCGGTTCGAAATAGAGTTTATCGGCAGTTTTAAAATCGGTAGAAACTGTTTCAGGATTGCAATTAATCATGATGGTTTCGTAACCGCATTCCTTAGCCGCCAATATGCCATGCACACAACTGTAATCAAATTCAATTCCTTGTCCAATGCGATTAGGACCGGAACCCAACACAATTATTTTTTTCTTATTGCTTGATAAAGATTCGGTCGTATCAACCTTCCCTTGCAATGGTGGATTCTCGAACGTAGAGTAATAGTATGGAGTTTGAGCAGTAAATTCGGCTGCACAGGTATCTACTAATTTGTAAACGCGCTTTATATTCAATTCATTTCTGCGTGCATATACTTCGCTTTCGAGGCAGCGCAGTAAATGGGCTATTTGCCTATCGGCATATCCTTTTTGTTTTGCTACAAATAACAATTCAGCCGGAACATCTTTGAGTGAGTAACTGCTTATTTCCTTTTCCAATAAAACCAGTTCTTCTATTTGATTTAAAAACCAAGGATCAATTAAGGTAAGTTTTTGAATCGTTTTGAAAGAAATTCCTAATTTAAAAGCATCGTAAATGTGGAAAAGTCGGTTCCAGCTTGGCTTTGCAAGACTTGCTAATAGTTCATCCTGATTGCGCAATTCCTTTCCATCGGCACCTAATCCGTTTCGTTTTATTTCTAAACTCTGACAAGCCTTTTGCAATGCCTCTTGAAAGGTACGTCCAATGGCCATTACCTCTCCTACCGATTTCATTTGCAAACCCAATTCACGATTTGCTCCTTTGAATTTGTCAAAATTCCAGCGAGGTATTTTTACAATTACATAATCTAAAGTAGGTTCAAAAAAGGCAGATGTATTTCCGGTAATGGGATTTTTTAATTCATCCAATGTATAGCCAATGGCCAACTTCGATGCAATGCGTGCAATGGGATAACCGGTGGCTTTGCTAGCTAAGGCTGATGAACGCGAAACACGGGGATTAATTTCAATCGCGATAATGTCCTCCTTTTCATCCGGACTCACCGCAAATTGCACATTGCAACCGCCTGCAAAATTGCCGATGGAGCGCATCATTTTTATAGCCATGGTACGCAAACGCTGAAAAGTTGTATCGCTTAATGTCATGGCAGGAGCTACGGTAATTGAATCTCCTGTATGTATACCCATTGGATCAAAATTTTCGATGCTGCAAATGATGGTTACATTGTCGTTATTATCGCGTAATAATTCAAGTTCATATTCTTTCCAACCTAGTACCGCTTTATCAATCAATACCTCGTGTATGGGAGATGCATGCAATCCGCGATTCAATAATTCATCAAACTCTTCACGGGTATGCACAAAGGAAGCGCCTGTTCCTCCTAGTGTGTAGGAAGGACGTATTACTAAAGGAAATCCAATGCGTTGTGCAATTTCTTTTCCTTCTAAAAAGGAGTTAGCTGTTTCAGATGGGGCAACTCCAACGCCAATATCAATCATGAGTTGACGAAATTTTTCGCGGTTCTCAGTAATCTCAATGGCTGAAATATCAACACCAATAATCTTTACACCATACTTTTTCCAAATTCCCATTTCATCTGCTTTGATACAGAGGTTGAGCGCAGTTTGCCCGCCCATGGTAGGAAGTACGGCGTCTATTTTTCGTTCCTTCAGTATTTTTACAATACTTTGTGTAGTAAGCGGAAGTAAATACACATGATCGGCGGTAACTTTGTCGGTCATGATGGTGGCCGGATTCGAATTAATCAGGCTCACTTCTATACCCTCTTCCTTGAGTGACCGGGCGGCTTGCGAACCGCTGTAATCAAATTCGCAGGCTTGTCCGATTACAATTGGACCGCTACCGATAATTAAAACTGAACGTATGGAAGTATCTAATGGCATTTGTTGGAGGGTAAAATTTGTGCGCCAACAAAAGTAGTATTTATTCCTTTTTTGAACTTTTTAAATAGGACCTTTTCAACTCATTTTATAAACAAATTATGAGCAAAGTAAATTCAAAAAACAAGAGTTGCTTCTTTCCTAATAATTACTGTATTACAAAACTTTTTACCCCCGAAACCTTATTCCCGCTTAGCTTTGCAAAATATTTTCCGGATGCAAGGTTGAGTTTTACTTGATATACATTGTTCTGAATTTCGCGGGTATGAACCAGTCTTCCCATGATGTCAACTACTTCCAGTTTTAGTTTTTCATTGGCTCCTAACTTACTCGATATTGAAATGGTTATTTCTCCATTTCCTAAACTAGGATACAATTGAAACTGTGCAGTTTCAGTTTTTATAGAACCGGCTTTAAGAATTACATCCAAATCGGTTTCCCAAATACCTCTTCCAAAGGTGCTTATATACACCCGGTTTAGCGATTGGTTTATTTCAATATCCGAAACAATTACGTTGGGCAAACCTGTGCTGATATTTACCCAGGTGGTTGTATTCATTTCGAGTAAATATACACCTACATCCGTTGCTGCCAGCAATTTACGACCACCGGGAAGGCTTTTCACACAATTCACCGGAAGGTTGGGCAAATTATATGAAATATTTTGCCAACTAGTACCTCCGTTTGTAGTACGCATAACTTTTACACCTGGCGTAAATCCTGCCATTGAAACGTATGCGGTGGCAGCATTGGTATCGTTAATTTCAACGGATGTATAATACAATGAATCGGGCAAACCGGCTGTAACATCTGTCCAGTTAGCACCACCATCGGTGGTTGTATACATACTTGCCGGTATCGAAAATTCATAACGCACGCGCTTTGCAGCAAACAATACATCGCCATTACTAGGTGCAACGGCTAATGCCGAAATTTCATTGTTGGCAAATCCGGAGGTTGGAAAATTAGAAATAGCAGTCCAATTATTACCACCATCGGTTGATTTGGTCACATTCACATAACCGGTATACAGCGTTCCGGGATTGTTATAATCAGCAATTATCGGAGTGGTCCATTCTGCAACTTCTCCATTTACATTGGTATTGCACCATTGTCCATTTACTCCGTTATCGAACGACAAATTAAAATTACCAAACTGGCTCGAACCTATGATATTGCTGTCGTTGAGCGGGTTTATATAATTGTCCATTCCATCGCCACCAAATATATTCGACCAGTTTTGACCATTAAAAAAGTAGGTAGAATTATCCTGAGCACCTGCCATTAGTTTTGCATTTGTATTTCTTGAACTCGACAAACGGTAAAAGGAGGTGATTTGTAAACCATCGTTTAATTTAGTCCATTGCGTAGGCCAAGGAATACCATTGTTGGCATCTACCCAGCTGTGGATTTGCATGGCAGAAGTTCGGTAAACACCGCCGTCGTTGCAGGTAAATATATTTCCGGTTAAGGCTTGTCGGTCGAGCGAATGTATGTCGGCATGTGTAGTGGGGCCGTAACTGGTAGTCCAATGACTTACCGGGTTAAAGGTTTGAGCACCATCTGTGGATCCCCATAAATTTACACCTCCTGTATATACCACATCTCGATTTGTTGCATCTACCAGTAATCCTAAATCATAAGTTCCTTGCCCACCGGTCCCGGTTCCATCGTTCCCATCGAGTATATTGAGTGCAGGTGCGATATAGGTCCAGTTTAGTCCTGCATCGGTTGTGGTATAAAAACCATACAATCCACGGTCAATATCTACAGTTAATGCGTAAATATAATTTGGGTCAGATGGAGCAATGGCTAATTTAATACGTTGCACAGCCCCGGTAGCCGGAATGCCCGTGTTGAGCATGGTCCAGGTTTGTCCAAAATCGAGCGATTTGTAGATGGCTGCATTTCCGGTGTTTGAATTATAGAGCCAACCGCTGGCAGCATATAAAGTATTGGCGTTTGAAGGATCTTGAACAAGGTCCCAGAATAATGAATCGAGCGTTTTGGTAAAAGTAACACCGGCATCGTTGCTTGTATACATTCCGCTTGTTCCGCAAACTACCAGTTTATTGGTATTGGTGGGATGTATAATTGTTTTACGTAACAAGGAAGCATCGCCTTGAGTCATTTGAAAGCTCAAACTGGTTGGAGCCCAGGTTTGTCCCCCATCGGTTGTTTTGTACAAACCTAATCCATAATGTGTATTGCGTTTACGTCCGTTAAGTTTCAAATTCACATCAATGTATTCAAAGTCGCACAGCGAAATGTACATGGTGTTGGGATTGATTGGATCAATTGCAATATCGCTTACTCGCATAATTGGAAGGTTATCGGTAAGGGGCGTCCAAGTTTGTCCACCATTAGCGGTTTTCCAAACACCACCTTGTGCTACTCCTACAAAAAAAGTATTGGGATCGCTGGGATGAAAGGCAATGCAATTAATACGGCCCATTCCTACTTCGAGGTATCCGGTTAGGTTTATCGGCAAATCAAATGGCCCGGTTGGCAGCCATGAATTTACCATCGCACTGCGGCTTTGTGCTTGCTGTTCTTTTTGCTGCGTTGCCTTTATTATTTCATCCACGTACAGTGCAGGATCCACAGGCTCACCTTGTGCATCGGTATGCAATTGAGTTTCCATTTCCCAACGCTTAAAATTTTTCCAATGCTTTTGTTTGCTTAAGTCGGTCGATTTTTTCCAGGAATCGAATTGTACCTGCATTTCTTTAAAAGTAAGCGCTTTGTTGGTGCTGCGTTTTAAGAATTCTTGAGCAAATACTACTTGTTGCACGATGAGTAAGTTCAAAATGCAGATTATTAAATGCTTCATATAAATTGGGTTAGATTTTTTTATTTTCAGAGAATCAAAGGTAGGTATAAAAAACAAAAATGCTACTCATAGCAGGTATGAGTAGCATTTAATAAAGTTATTGAATCTGAATCAGATTAAACCTGAAATTATTTTTTGTGCAATTTATCGGAAGAAACGCTTAATTTTTTACGTCCTTTTGCGCGGCGTGCGTTTAGCACTCGGCGTCCATTGGCAGTAGCCATTCGTTCACGAAAACCGTGCTTGTTTCTTCTTTTTCTTTGTGAAGGTTGAAATGTCCTTTTCATCGCTGTATATTTTTACTTTTTTAAAACGGACTGCAAAGGTAAAAAAAATACCATTCCGTCAAAATATTTTTTTAATCTTGTTTCAGAAGCCCGACTTACTTGCGTTCATACACGCTTTCTCCGTTAACATACGTACTGCGCACTTTTAATTGCCAGAGCAGGCTATCCGGGGCCGTTAATAAATCTTCGTCGAGTATCACAAAATCGGCAAATTTTCCCATTTCGAGTGATCCTTTTTCATTTTCCTCAAAATTTGCATAAGCTGCCCAGTTGGTCATTGCTCGCAAGGCTTCTACCCTGGTTAAGGCATTTTCCTTTTGAAAGCCCTCGCTAGGATAATTTTTTTTGTCTTTTCTTACCACAGCAGCATAATAACCGTATAAGGGATTAATGTCCTCCACCGGAAAATCGCTGCCGGCTGCAACTATACCGGTAGTTTGCAGCAAACGTTTGTAAGCATA
>DGQS01000102.1 GCA_002389785.1 Bacteroidetes bacterium UBA4408 | reverse complement strand
CTTTGCAGTTCCTCGTTCCAAATAAAGTAACCGCTGGCGTGCTTCCTTTTTAAGAAGGGTGAGGTGCACGTCCATTTGAAATTTTTTCTCGTAAACCGCTTCTTCTACCACCGCTTTTAGCGTATCAAATTTCACTTCAAACGAAGGTATTTCGCTTCGAATGGCAGAAATTTTTTGCGAATACTCCCACATGGTTTTCGATGAAAGTGCTCCATTAAATAAGCCTGCACCGCCAATTCGGTCTCGCTCTACCAGGAGTACTTTTTTTCCGAAATCAATGGCACGCATAGCGGCTGCATAACCACTTGCACCACCACCAATTACACATAAATCATAGTGTTCGGCTTGCTCCATATTTTTAGTGATCTAATTTAAAGTGATGAACAACGAAAGTAAGAAAATTAGTGACATTTAAAGGAAAAACACCGGCAGGTATGCATCATTTTATACGCTCCCTTGAAGCAAAAAATTTCCCTACTTTTATACCCTTCAAAAACTAAACTATAGCAACATGAAATTTTTTATTGACACCGCGAATCTTGCACAAATTAAAGAAGCTCAGGAATTGGGCGTACTTGATGGAGTTACAACCAATCCATCGCTAATGGCTAAAGAAGGCATTAGTGGTACCGATAATATTTTGAAACATTATGTAGATATATGCAACATAGTTGAAGGAGATGTTAGTGCTGAAGTAATTGCTACCGATTACAAAAACATCATCAAGGAAGGTGAAAATCTTGCTGCGCTTCATCCGCAGATTGTTGTAAAAGTTCCCATGATAAAAGACGGTGTAAAAGCCATTAAGTACTTTTCTTCCAAAGGAATTAAAACCAATTGTACACTTGTTTTTTCATCGGGGCAAGCTTTATTGGCAGCCAAAGCAGGCGCTACTTATGTTTCTCCTTTTATAGGAAGATTGGATGATATATCTTACGATGGCTTAGAACTCATTGAATCCATTGTGCACATATACCGCATGTATGGTTTTCAAACACAAGTTTTAGCAGCCTCCATCCGTCATACAATACACTTACTTAAATGCGCAGAGCTAGGTGCCGATGTTGCAACATGCCCATTAAATGTGATCACCGCATTGTTAAAACACCCGCTTACGGACAGTGGTTTAGCTACTTTTTTAGCCGATTATGCCAAAACCAATACAAAGTAGTTTAACCCAAATGAATCGTGGCCTTTTACTCCAGTAATTTTGATAAAAAATTATTTCATAAAGTGCTCGTAAGGCAATTCAAAAAATTGCTCGACGAGGATGACTTTGTAAGTTCAGCTGAAGATCATTTTACCGAAAAACTCAATGATTTAATTGAAGCTCCATCCGCCGAAAAAAAAAACGCGTTTGTACAAGAATTACTCCTGCTGCTCGACTCTGTAAGTGAAACCTACGAACAATTCGACCATGTTCTGTCAATTAAAAGTAAAAACCTTGAATTGAGTTCAATTGAACTAATTGCCGCCAATAATAAATTGGCAAAATACAATACCAACATTACCCGTTCAATCGTAAATTTAAAAAGCGGCATACTCGAATTACTCGGCAATAAAGACAAAGAAGATATTTCAATGGCCGATTTTGAACTCGAAGATTTGGCCGAATTAGTTCAAAAATTAATCACAAAAAACAGTGCTGCTGAAAAGAATTTAAAACGAAGCAATAAACAATTAAAACTTCAACAAGAGGAACTCGAACTAAAAAACCGAGATATTCTGGAAGGCATTGAATATGCTCGTCAAATTCAAAATACGATCCTCACTGACAGTGAAATGCTGGGTAAATTTTTTTCCGAATCTTTTGTTCTCAATTTACCGAAAGAAATAGTTTCCGGCGATTTTTTTTGGTTGCACCGGCAAGAGCAAAAATTACTAATTGCGGTTGCCGATTGCACAGGACACGGTGTTCCTGGAGCTTTCACTTCCATTATATCAAACATGGTATTAAATGAAATTGTAACTGTAAATACCGCTCTTCAACCTTCAGAAATACTCAGTAAATTACATCAACGCATCATTCATATTTTCAAAATGAATGAACACAATGCGCATTCACACGAAGGATTGGATATTGCCTTGTGTGTGATTGATTTTGAAAACGATCGTCTGCAATTTGCCGGAGCCGGACGCCCCTTAATTTTAGTACGTAATCAAGAATTAAAATTGCTCAAAGGTACCAATCAATCAGTTGGCGGTTTTGTTTCAGTAGCTGATATCAATTACAAAACACACGAAGTTTCAATTGAAGACGGTGATATGATTTATTTATTTTCGGATGGATATGCAGATCAGTTTGGAGGTGAAAGTGGAACAAAATTTTCATTTAAACGATTTCAATTACTACTTCAACAAATTGCCGCTCAAAATTGTGCCCAACAGCATGCCCAATTGATGCTACAACACACTGATTGGAAATCTGGATACAACCAATTAGACGATCTATTGGTGCTTGGTTTTCGTTATCAAATAAATTAATATGCTTCTTCCCATACATCCCAAAAATCCCAATCCGCGAAATGTTCGCATTGTGCTCGATTGCCTGCAAAATGGAGGAGTGGTAATTTATCCAACCGATACTGTATACGGTATGGGTTGCGATATTTACAATACAAAAGCGGTGGAACGAATTTGCAGGATTAAAGGAGTCAAACCCGAAAAATCAAATTTCTCTTTTATTTGCTCCGACCTCAGTCACATCTCTGAGTATGCAAAAAATCTTGATACACCCACCTACAAGGTAATGCGCAAAGCTTTACCCGGTCCGTTTACTTTTATTTTGGAAGCTAATAGTAATGTTCCCAAATTATTTAAAAGTTCAAAAAAAACAGTTGGTATTCGCGTACCCGATAATGCAATTTGTCTTGAATTGGTAAAGGAATTAGGCAATCCTATTATGAGCACCTCCATACACGATGAAGACGAAATAATTGAATATACTACCGATCCTGAATTGATTCATGAAAAGTATAAAGACATTGTAGATATAGTAATTGATGGGGGATATGGAAATCAGGAACCTTCCACAATTGTGGATTGTTCAAGAGGCGGTTTTGAAATTATTCGACAGGGAATTGGAAGGTTGGAAGATTTTTTATAGTCAATTAAATGGCGCAACTAAATGCTCCATGTTCACTTACACAGTAGCAACTCATCTTATTTTTCTTACAATATTTTTTCCACCAATTAATTCCAAAAGTTGAGTTACTCGAATCTAAGATTACTTGCTTAGCCAAAAAATTCTGATTTGCAGTATTACTTGGTAAAATTATATTATCCGATACTACAACAAAATCAAATGTTCCTAATTTGCTAAACGGACTTATCTCCTTTACTGAAAAACGATTTATGGCAAGTATGTAGGTATTTTTAAATTGTATTACATTGCTTTTGGCGCAGATATATTTTGTAGAAAGCCCACTATCTAGAGATTCGCACAATTTTAATGAGGAATTTTTTATTCCTGATTCACACCAATTGGGCTTTATATGAAAAAGCAACTTCCCTTCATTGTTCAGCAACTCCGCATCAGCGATTAAGTAATTGTTTTGCCCCACAATAAAATCAATAGCACTGTGCTTTTTGATGTTATAAACTACCAGTTTGCATTGCCGCAACTGTTGATATTTCGAATTGATTAAGCACCCACTAAACAATGCTAATGAAAGCAATCCAAATTTTAAAAATGCAATGCGTTGAAACATCAAAAAAATACTAAAACCAAACAAGGATGCATAAACAGTTGAAGCATGGTAGGCAGTAAATGGAATACCTTCAATAGTTGAAAAAGGTAAATCCTGAAAAAAAGTAACGGAAGAATTAAGGAAGATTAACGAAACATTTAATACTTTACATAAAACAAGCGCAAACAGTTTTATTTTTGAAACCATACACACAGCTACACCAAGGTAAAGCACAAGTGTAGATAAAGGAATAACTACGATATTACTAAGTATGAAATAGCTTGGAAACTGATGAAAATAAAGCAATCCAAGTGGAAAAGTGGTAAGTTGGGCAGCCAGGGTTACACTAATAATATCCCATAATTTTTGTGTAATAAGCATTTTGGGAGCTATTAAATTTCGAATTCCTTCCTGTATAGAAACAATTCCAAGTACTGCCAAATACGACAATTGAAATCCTACTTCCATCAATAGGAAAGGATTGTATACCAGTAATAAAAGCATGGAAGCCGCAAGTGTATTGTAAATATTCGTATATCGATTCAGTGCCTTTCCTAAGATAATAAAGGTAAACATGGCAGCCGATCGCAATACGGATGGGGATAATCCGGTTAAAGCAGCATAGAACCATAAACAGAGTATCAAAATTGCAGCTTTCAATAGTTTTCCTTTCGGGAACTTTTCACAAAAAAGCAACAGGTAATTTAAGACAACAAATACAATTGCCACGTGTAGGCCCGAAACCGACAAAACATGCAATGCTCCACTAGCTGCATAAGCGCTCATGATAGCTGCATCCAAACGATCTTCATAACCTAGAATCAGCGCGGCTCCAACTGCAAATTCCTTTCCACCAATCCCATGTTGCAAAAACACCGAAAGCAAATAATCTCTCAAGCGATAACAATTATAGCGAAGAAAATTTCCCTTACGCGCGTTTACCTTTTTCCAGCTTCCACTAGGCTGATAGGTTTGAGCCGCTATATTTTGATACTGCAAATAGCGTTTGTAGTTAAATTCGGAAGGGTTTTGTGGACCGGCAATGGGAGTAAATTTTGGACCAATCAAAAGTTGATCGCCATAATATAAATCATCCTTGGATGAATCATTCTGTAGGTAAAGCAAAGCCTTTCCTCGACAGCGAGTCCAATGTCCACTTTGGTACACCGCTACAACTTTAATTTCAGCTTTTCGTGTTTTGGCACGCTTAATTAATGGCTCATTTAGTTGAACCAAATAATGTGAAGAAGCTTTGGAAAAGTTTGAATAATGATCGGATTTATCGATTTCATTTTGTAAGTGGGTTAACTGTATACCTAAAATGAAAAAGATAGCCCCAATTAAAATTCCATTTAACCAACGAAAGCGGTATATCAATTTTGAATTTTTGCTTTCAGAAACAAGGTAAATTAAAATAATTAATACCCCAATTAGTAGATTCGGAAAAGCAAAATGCAATTCCAAATACGTCCTGAATAATATGCCGGTAGCAAATGAAAATAAAATACGAACTAAGCTTGCCTGATTCCAAAAATTCATACCTAAAAATACGATGTATGAAAAAGTGAAGGCAAAAAAAAACCTCCCCAAAAGGGAGGTTTTTTTATTCAATTATGATAAAAAAATTAAGCTCTTTTTACATTAATTGCATTTAACCCTCGTTTACCTTCGGTAATTTCGAAAGTTACTTTGTCGTCTTCACGGATTTGGTCTACTAAACCAGTTGCATGAACGAACACTTCTTGTTGCGTATCATCAGCTTTGATAAAACCAAAACCTTTTGTTACGTTGAAAAATTTTACTGTACCTGTTGTCATTGAAATTTGTGATTAATAATTAATAATTGCGCAAAAGTAGCGTAATTTATTTGAATAAAAAAATCCTAACTATTGGGGTTTGCCTAATCTTTAAAAAAATTAAGCTGGTTTAAGTTAATAATATCAACGTCTTTATAGTAGTAATGCAAGATATAATTGTACTTCAAACCGGCTCTAGCCATTTGTATTGCACCTTCCTGACAAAGCCCAACACCATGTCCATAACCTTTTCCAACAAAAAGTACCGAATCCTGTTGAATTTGTATCGCAAAAAAGGATGACTTGAGCTTTAAATCATTTCGAATATTTTTTAATGGAAGTTGAACCGACGAATAATTCAAACTGGTTTTTCGTTCTGTTTGATCAAAGTCGCAGCAAAGCAAAGATGTATCGTTGGCGCAAGGCTTGCAATTCTGATATAAATATTCTGCCCAGGTTGCTTTGGGAACAGACTTTACCCAGGTTGCATTGCGTTGACGTAAACAAAATGTATCGCGCACACTTCTTAGGTAAGGTTTACTCATTCCCCAAACATCTTCCGAATTGCAGGTTTGGCCTCCACAATTGCTATGAAATGCTGTGGTGATTAGCTCAGATTTTTTATCAACCATGACCAAATTTTTAGTTTGAATGGTTGCCTCTGCTATTTGCTCATTTATTCGATTATTGCCCTTGTATGCCTGGCAGTGCACATTGTCGCACAAGTTATATTGCTCAACCTCATGTCTCCTTAAATTACTCAAGGCATAAGTTCTACATATAATTGCCTGAACTTTATAATATTCTAAGGTATGATTAGAACCTGCCTCCATTTCAACTACTCCGGCCACATAATTTTCAAGCTCAACTTCATTTCTCACTTTTAAACTGCCCTTCTCTGAAAACAACACTAAATTATTATCAAATTGTTTGCTCGAAGTTGAAGGTAAAATACATCGCATTTTTAAAACCGATGGAACAATTTCTTTAAATTCAATGCGCTTAAATTTCCCCAAAAGTTGTTGATTCGATTTAACAATGATGGAATCGTCCACCGAAAAAATAAAATAAACCGCCTCTATGTCTATTTCTCGCTTTATTGAATTGTCAAAAAGCAGGTAATAGTTACCGCTTTGTTGAGTTACCAAAATAGAGGTTATCTGTAAATTGGTATATACTCCTATATTAATTGTGATTGCACAAGTATAAAGTGGTAGCAGTAGAAAAAATGCAAGAAGTTTATTGAGCATTTTGTTTTAAATACTGAATCATGAGATCGGCTGTTTTTGCACTGGCACCAGCGCCTCCCAATTTGGATTTCAATTCCATGAAATCCTTTTTTAAGGCTAACTTTCGTTGTTCGTTGTAAAGTAAAGTTTGTAGTTCAGTTTCTAGTTGTGCTTCATTAAAATCGTCTTGAATCAACTCAGTAACCACTAACCTATCCATGATTAAATTAACCAGCGATATGTACTTTACTTTTATCAATTGTCGTGCAATCCAATAAGATATCTTGCTTCCCTTGTAGCAAACGGCTTCAGGTACACCAAACAATGCCGTTTCGAGCGTTGCTGTGCCGGATGTTACCAATGCTGCATTTGCACGTTGTAGTAATGAATAGGTTTCATTATACACTATTTTTACTTGGCTATTTCCAATAAATGAAGAATAAAATTCAGCAGATAAAGAAGGTGCGGCTGCAATGCAAAATTGAACGTCCGGAAATTTGCTGCACATTTTCAACATTAAAGGCAAAGATTGTTTCACCTCTTGCTTTCTACTACCCGGTAATAAAGCTACAATTTTTTTAGTTGCTTCAGAATGATTATATGCTTCTTGTCGATAATTGTCAATTGCATCAAGTAATGGGTGTCCAACAAAATCAACATCGTACTGAAACTTTTTATAAAACTCCTTCTCAAATGGAAGTATCACAAACATGTGGTTCACACATTGTTTAATTTTATATACTCTCGACTGTTTCCAAGCCCATATTTGTGGTGAGATATAATAATAAACCAATAGCTTATTTTTTTTCGCAAATTCAGCAATTCTCAAATTAAATCCCGGGTAATCAATTAAAATTAAAACATCCGGTTGATACTGTAGTATATCCTTTTTACAAAAATTAATGTTGGTTAAGATTGTTTTAATGTTTATCAAAACTTCAACAAATCCCATAAAAGCCAAATCGCGGTAATGTTTTACGAGTTCTGCTCCTTGAGCTTGCATTAAGTCGCCGCCCCAGCAACGAACTTGTGCTTCAGCATCACGCAACTTTAGTTCCTTTATTAAATTTGATCCGTGCAGGTCGCCGGATGCCTCTCCTGCTAGTATATAATATTTCAATTTCGCTTATAGAAAGTGCTACAAAAGTAGCTCATTTTTTTGGTGCATAAAAACACAAGCCCTTTGCCGAAACCGACAAAGGGCTTGTATTCATCTATCGTGAGAATTATTCAATAATAAGTTGACGGGTAATTATTTTAGAAGCAGAAATCAATTTTACAAAATACATTCCCTTTGGTTGATTTGACCAATCGATGCTTTGATGCCAGTTTTCGCCTGAGTTTTGAAATTTATCGGAAGCAACTATACGGCCGGTTAAATCGAGCAGTTGAATATTTCCGGAAACAAAATTTTTATCTCTGCACTGTATTTCAATTTTTCCATTGCTTGGATTGGGGTAAATGGATAAGTTGGTAAATTCTGTTGTAAGCTCGGCTGTTCCTAATATGCCGCTAATTGCTACATCGTCTAAACCAGTATCATTGGTTCCAAAAATATCTCCAAAGTCCTTGAAACGTATAATGCAGGTTCCTGAATTATTTACCGGAATATTTTGAAGCAAATGATTGATCCATACAGGGCCAAATTGGCCGGCTACACTATTTCGCAAAGTTATCAGTGTATCATCGTAACTGAATCCACCATTGCGAGAAAGATACACTTCAAATTTATCGAATCT
>DGQS01000240.1 GCA_002389785.1 Bacteroidetes bacterium UBA4408 | reverse complement strand
CCATTCTGAACTCCAATAAAAAATGAGGATGGAATGCCATGTTGCTTATTAAAGGCGATTAACTCTTCAATATTCTGCCACTTGTTTTTCACTAAATCAAGGTGTCGTAATCCAAATTCCGCTAAACCAATTTTTCCTGTTCCTAATTCAATTAAATTGCGAATTAAAAATTTAGGTATAATCGTATCCTTCAATAAATGTTCTGAAACACTTATATGGTCAATATCGTGTGAGATTATTGCTTTCACTAAAAGGTATCCCGTTTTATTAATTTAAGCCCTGTTTCTAAAAGAAAATTTGCTTTGTTTATTGTAAAATAAGGAATTAAATCACCACCAAATCCTCTAAAATATTTTTCAACCTGCGGTATCATCGAGCCTTCAAAGTCGAAAGTTTTTAACCCCAATTTTTTTGCATGTAAAATGCAATTCCATAAAGCTAAAACTCCTGCGCCTTGATGTTTGTTGTTTGTAGCATATCCTCCAAGCAAATAATAAGCAGTTGTATTATCGTAAATACAAAAACTCAAAGCAGCTGCGCTATTATTATGATGCGCCATAAATGCAAAACTATTTTCCGGCTTAGCAAATTGAAATAAGATTTTATCTACAATACCGGAATTTAATTGTTTAGCCTTTCGTGTATAGGTATTTTCAACCATGCGTTTCACTTCTTGCAAATCAGTACACAATTCAATTTTAACATTGTCTTTTGCAGCTTTATTAATGCTGGTACGCTTATCGCCGGATAAATTCTTCAACAGGTCTTCTATATCTTGTTCCAAATTTAAGCGGTAAGTATAGTTCGGAATCACTTTGTATTTTTTCCAACTAAAAGCTTGCATATCGGTGAAACTATAAGGTAATGCAAGGGTTAGCATTGGATAGGAAAGACTTTCTAAAAAATCAACCAAACAAGTTCCAATGCTTTTCTCAAAACTTAATGCTGTTGATTTTGTGCCACTTTGTTGCAAGTAGAAAAGACCTATATGCGGCGTAAATGGAGGGTTTTTGCAATGCGATAAGATTCCTCCTAGTTTGGCAGTAAATAAATGAAAGCCACCTATAAGCTTGTTATCGTTTGTGTAAATTCCATACACTTTAAATGATGAATCGTAGTTTGATAACCAAGCTGCACTATTAAATATAGTCCCTTGCGAAAGCGCAAGTTCTGCAAAAGCAGCAAAATCGGTATCAGGTAACAATTTAATTTTCACACAAATATGCTTTAGTATTCAGTATAAAATTTCACCATCTTACTTAAATTACTCTCCCATTCAAATTGCTCTATCACCTTTAATCTTCCCTTTTTTCCCATGCTAATTCTAAGTTCGGTATTCGATAACAATTGGTCTATTGCCCAGACTGTTTTTTCTACATCACGCACGGGAATTCTAAATCCTGTTATTTTATCGACTACAATTTCTTTCAAGCCACCAACATCAGTAACAATAACAGGTTTTTCACATGCTGCTGCTTCAATTACTGAAACTCCAAAACTTTCGTATTCCGAAATATTTACAAATATATCAGCTGTATTAAAATAGCTTGCAATTTCATTAAAATTAACTCTTCCGGTAAATTTTATCTGATTTGAAATTCCCATTTTTTCGGCATTCGCTTGAAGCTCTGCCTTTAAACTACCATCTCCAACAAGCAATAGCCTTAATTTTAAATGTGAATACTTTTTTGATACTACTGCAAATGCTTCAAGTAATGTATCGGTGCAGTAAATTGGTTCAATGGGTTTAATGGCTGCAATAACAATCGCATCTGAATCAAATAATGCAAGCTTCTCAGAAGGTTTAAATTGCTGAACATCTACACCAAAATAAATAATTTTTACCTCAATGTTTGTTAATTTAGCGATGTATGATTTTATGGTTTCACTGGTTGCAAAAACCATAGCAGCCTGTTCTAAATTTTGCACAAGCAATTTACGGAATAAAAAATTTCGGTAAGGAAACTTCATCACATCTGTACCCCAAGCAGAAATAAAATAAGGTGTAAATCCTGATAAGCGGGCTAATAAGCCATAACTACTTGCATAGTGCGCATGTACTATATGCGGATTGAATTTTTTTATTGCCCTTTTTAATTGAGGTAATAGTCCTAGGTAATTTAATTTTGAGAAAATTGAATTGCCTCTTTTAGTTGTTGCATATGAATTTAAAAACTGCAGGTTGAGCTGTTCGCTGTACCAATCATACGCAGCCGGAGTGATGCTAAAGAGTCCTATTTCAAATCCTTTGGAGGCTAAGCCTAAAGCCCATTTTTCGGTATGTTCCGACCCTGCATCCGACAACAATAAGATACGTTTCATTTGCGTGGAAATAAGGAGTGTTTAAGTAAACGCAAGTGTGCAAACCAAGTCATGAAACTCCAAAATGTTCGTCCGTAAAGTTTACTTATTGTCAATTGTTCACGAATAAATACAGGAATGATACTTCCGGTTTTTGAAGCAGTGTAATACCTAAAGTTTGATAAAGCAAAATCACAACAATACATTTCAGCACCGTTTTTCATGCAACGCAAAATATACTCGTAATCGAAACAACATCGATAGGAGGCAAGCAAGCCTATTTTAGTTGTAAATGATTTTTTGAAAAATGAACCCGGTTGAAAAATCGCAGGATCCTTATGCACCAATGTTTTTAGGGAAAGGGGATAAGCTCTATAATTTTTAAGGTAATTACCGGCCGCATCCATATAATTTACTCCGCCATATATATAATCAATGGAAGGCTTGTTTTTTACCAATTCAGCTAGTTTTAAAAAACCTTCAATATCTAAGGTATCGTCAGTGTTTAGCCAGGTCCAGTAATCGCCACTGCAGGCTGTAATCCCTTTGTTTATGGCATCGTACTGCCCCAAATCCTTTTTAATTTCCACTTTTGAAAGCTGATCCGCATACTTTGATATACTATTTAATACAGCTTCATTCGATTCACTATCAAACAATAAAATCTCAATTTCAATGCCCTTCTCAAGCGCTTTGTTTTTCAATAAAAGTACATTTTGAAGTGTAGCTTCAATATAATTTTCCTGATTGTAAGAAGGTATGATGATGGAAAATTTCATGGTACTAATTGGCGAATCGACGTTTAAGTTGAACAAGTAAATATGTACATTTTGTAAGCAATTTTGCAGGAATGCACTTTTTTATTTCAACAAACTTTTCAGCAATAGCATCAAAAACTTCTTTATGCTCAACGGATAGCTGAGCTTGTTTATACGCCTCATAAGTTCGTACCTTAAAATAACTGCTAAGTTTGTTAAGTTGTAATCGATTTAGTGAATTTCTAAATCTGTCGTATTCTTTTGCATACAACATTTGATGAGCTAAAATAATCGGATCAATATGCGATAACTGATACCCTTTTTTTCCTAAATTTTGAGAGGTGGTTGACTCGTTGTGAATTCTAAAATGACACAGTTGTTTGGAAATATAGGTTAAACCAAACCTGCTGCCAATGCGCTGCAAAAATTCTAAATCACAAATTTGTGCTAAATCTGCATTGAAATTTCCACACTCATTTAGTAGCGATTTTTTAAAAAGGCTAAGGCTGGGTTCACCAATAAAATTTAAGCAAATGTTTTCTACAGCCAGACGGCTAATTTGTTCCCCGGTAAAATACCCATCCAGACTTTTAATTCCGGTGTTTTCGAGTGTTCTAACTTCATTCAAGTAATACTGCCTTAATTTTGGTGAAGCATTTGTAGGTAATATAAAACTGCGTTTGCTTACCAGTAAAAAAGATTTCTCATTTATAACCTCCACAAATTTTTCAAGACAGTCATGTGTTAAATAATCGTCCTGAAAAACAAATTTTATCCATTCACCACTTGCAAGTTCCAGGCACTTGTTCCAATTGTTAACTAAGCCAAGGTTAGATACATTTTGGTGAATTTTAATACGAGAATCTTTGGCTTGAAACTGTTTGCAAATAGCAAGCGTAGCATCCGTAGAACCATCGTCAACAATGACTACTTCAAAATCGCGAAAACTTTGATTGATGCATGAATCCAGACATTCATTCAAATATTTTTCGCCATTGTAAGTAGGAATACAAATGCTGATTTTCATTTTCTTAGTAGGCGTTTTGCAAACTGAAATACTGATTTTTTTAAGCGGTACATAAACTTCTCAAAAGTAGACATTTGTTGAGGCAAATCGGCAAGCAGCTTTTCGTAGCTTAGCAATAAATGAGTACCCTGCAATTGTTTTATTTTTTCGAGATAATACTTTGGGTCTATTTCAAAATTCATCCTTAGTAAAGTAAATAGTTCGTCTTTACGGTAGGAGGAATAGATGATTTTTTTCTTGATCATTGGACTGCCTTGTTTCAGGTGTGCATCAATCAAATAGTAATAAGGACTAAATTCACCCTGATAGCCATTGTTAGAAAGAAAGGCTTTCAAAACCAAACCATTAGTAAGCCAAGTAGTTGAAATACCAATTTCATATTTGCGAATAACATCGCCAATGTTGGCTTGAATACCGGTTTGCTTAAAATGATTTTTTAATGCTAAAATTGCTTTTTTGTTTAGCAACATGAAATAGGATTGCAAATGGTAAGAAATTGCATGCGATTCTGAAATGGCGTAACAATCGGCATTGGTTGTATTCACCCAATCCATAAAGCGATTTAGAGGAGCAAATAAAATGCAGGAATCATTTACCAGTGCTATTCGATCATAATTCTCGACCGGGTATTTATCAAAGGCTTTACTCCACATTCCAAAATCAAAACCTTCATTGTTTACGATGAACAACTCAATTCCATTTTCATTAAGTATGTTACAAGCACTAACATTCGGCTTTTTTGTAGTTAGTAAAACTACTTCGTTAAAATTTTTTTTTAATTCCAATAAATATATTTCACAATAGTAAGGAAGCGAATCACCCTTGAAATAACTACTGAAAAAACAGATGGTTTTCATTTCTTAACAAGGAATTCGTGCAACAATTTATTCCATTCAACTGCGATTTTATTTGCATCAAACTTTGACACCCTTTGCAGAATCGCATCCAAGTTGGGTACATAATTTTGTTTTTCGAAGTGGAGAATTGCTTCTGCCATTTCAGTTGCACTTGTTGTAATTATACCCAAACCGCCTTCAAGAATTTCTAAAACCCCTCCACAATTGTTTGCAACAACCGGAATTCCCAATAATAGCGCTTCAATTGTCACCATTGAAAATGATTCCTTTTTTGAACACAGCATAAATCCATCAGTACAATTAAAATAACTAAGGTATTCATCTCCTAAATTGCCGGTCCAAATTATTTTTTCGGTTAAGTTATTTTCTTTTGCCATTTGTTGAATTGCAGCTGTATATGCCACATCCTCACTTCCACCAATCCACATAAATTTGTAATTGCTAGAAGCTTCCAACACCAATTTTGCAGTTTGAATAAACAACTCAGGGTTTTTATTCGAATCAAGTGTACCGCACATAACCCAAAGTTTTTCAGTACTTGAGATTCCTAATTTTTTACGAAAACTGGTATAAGCAGCTATGTCTCTTTGCTTAGTTATGCTTTTAATGGCAGGGTAAATGCGCTTGATTTTATTCGTTCTACCTAGTTCATTCAAAACTTTTTCACTCGCAGCAGAATTGGCTATAATTAATTCAGGATAGTGTATTAGCTGTTTAAGTTGCTGTGCAGACAACAAATTATACATGTGTTCCATTTCGTGCGAATGTACTATGGTGCGAATGCCATGAGCAGCTGCAAATTCAAGTATTTCGGGAAGTACGATGGTATTGATATACCAAACTGAATTTTTATACTGGTTTAATTTTTTAGGAACTAAAAAGGACTTCTCCAAGCGATGAAATAGTCGTGCGAAAATTCCATTTTGTGGATTGAAATGATACAAGGACCTTTTACTTTGCTTACTTCTGAGCTTAGTCCATAAACTTCCTCCCGAATAATAACTAACAAGTTTCGCTGAAATAGCTGGGCTGAGTGAATTGAGCATGTTGCACAATACAATTTCTGAACCTGTGCTTGCAAAACTCGGTGTAAAGAAAGTTATTTTTGGGGATGCGTTTACCATTTTTTATTTCTGAACTTGTGGTAAATAGCCAGTAAATTATCTAACACAGAATTTAAAAAATACCTTTTGCTTATCCAATTAGCAAGAGCTTCCGATTTATATTTTTTCCAATTTTCGAGTACTTTCAGTTGTTGCCTATTTAAATATTTTTGGTGTACACGAGTGCGCTCATTCATTACTCGGTCGGCGTTTTCAGGAAGCGAGCTTATGCCATCGCTCGCATATTTACTGATGGGAAAATCAAGATAATAGCTGCTTTCTTTTTGTATTCCGAGTGTGTAAAAGAAAAATTCGTAATCAGCAGCGATGCTAAATGTTTCATTGTATTTTCCAAAACTCAAGAGTAAATTTCGTTTTATAAAACTTGCCGGATGCCAAATATTATCTGAATAAAGATGCAACAAGTTAAGTTGTTTAGGAAGCTTGGCGAGTTTTTCTTTTCCTTCTCCAAAATCAAAAATTAATTCACCATAAAGTATTGATTCATTTCGATGCAACGAAATTACTTTGTTCAAAATATCGCTATTAACAAGCACATCACCACTGTTTAAGAAAAGGCAATAGTCACCTTTTGCTCTGTCAATTCCCTTGTTCATGGCAGCATAAATTCCAGCATCTTTTTCAGAAACCCAATAGCTGAATTGATGCTGATTTTGCTGAATAAATTCTTTGCTGCCATCACTGGAACCACCATCTATAAGGAGGTATTCGAAATCGGCACCAACTTGATTTATAACACTCGCTACCGTTTGTTTTAAACCGGTCAAATTGTTATAATTTATAGTAATGACAGAGATTGTAGGCATTGTTAAAATTGATTCATGATTTCGATTACCTGATGAATCTCTTGTTCAGTATGAAAAAATGAAATGGGTAAACTCAAAGTAGTTTGATGAATTTCTTCGGCAATTGGGCTTTGTTGATGATCAAGTATGCCAATCATTGCTTTTTGCTTATTTGGTGCTACCGGATAATGAATTTCGGTTTTTATTTGGTGCTTCAATAAATACTCTTTTAGCTCATTTCGTTTGGGATGGCGTATACAAAATATATGATACACATCATCGTAATCGGGATGTGTAATTGGTTTAATAAAATCAGCTTTCAAATGTTCTAGATATATTGAAGCTAATTTATTTTTGTGCGCATTTATCGCATCTAGCTGCTTCAATTTAATACTTAAAAAGGCTGCTTGAACCTCGTCCAAGCGCGAATTATAACCAATCACATCGTTGTAATATTTCACATGTGAGCCATAATTTCGCAGTGATTTTAAAGATGTTTCCAATGCATGGCTGTTGCAGGTAATCGCACCAGCATCGGCCAATGCACCCAAATTTTTAGTAGGGTAAAAGCTAAATGCTGCCAAAGTTCCCCAATTGCCGGCTTTAATCGATTTATAGGAAGCTCCATGTGCTTGAGCACAATCTTCT
>DGQS01000233.1 GCA_002389785.1 Bacteroidetes bacterium UBA4408 | reverse complement strand
GTAAGCCGTTTGGCAGGGAAAAATATTTTTGAAGTTTTTCCGGTTCTTAATTGTTTAAATGAAATTATTTCAAGGCAACAAACAGACGGTGAGCCCCTCTTTTTACCTCACATTGCCTTTTCAACTTATAGATACCGAAGCATTTGTGATTTTGTATTTGTTAAAAAGAAAGTGAAAGATGACCTAATAATAAACTGGCTTATTAATGATAACTCCATGCATTACAAAAATATTTTGCAACAAAGAGCAAATTCAAATAAAAAAGCATTTAGTAATTATTTTATGATTGAGGCTTCAAACAGATATACCAAACAAAAGTTTACACACTAACCAATTCTTCCGTTTCCAAATACAAAATATACTTTTCTATTTTACCAAACCCTAACTGGTTTAATATATCGTGATATTGTTGCAATTGCTTTGAATAGCTCTCATCCTTTGCACCTGTTTTATAATCCAAAACTATTACTTCTTCATCATTAATCATTAGTCGGTCGGGTCTTAAAATTTCACCATTTTCATTTATCAAATCGCGCTCGCAGTACACGTGATATTTATAATCCAGCCAGTTTTTTTTGTTTAAAATTTTAAGTCCACTATTCACAAGTTTTGTTGTTTTCTCATCAGCTAAAGAATTAATTTTTTTTTGGATGTTTTCCCGGTCGTGTTTATCAAAATAATTTGCAAGTAGTTCGTGCACACTTACACCCAACTTTGCTTGAGAATTTTCAGCTTCAGTTTGTTTTAAAACTTTTAAACCAATGTTTGACAAGTTGAAATTTTGCTTTACTAAAGCTGCTTCAATAGTTTCAGGATTATTAAAGTCGTTTGTTGTCTTACCTTCTGCTACCTTTTGCTTAGCTATATAATTTCCCAACTGAAATTGATTTTTTTGAATGTTGGTTGTTTTTGAAAAATCTTTGTCATTTTTAAAAACTAAATTTATACAACCTTCAGCAGTTTTAATACTTGTTTCCCTTTTCATATCAGGCACAAAAATGTAAAGCTGCTCTTCGGGTCAAGTAAACGCTACATACATTTTATTTAATCCCTCAAGAAAAGTATTTTCAAGTTCGGCCTGCCATTGCTCGCTAAAATAAGTTTGATTCAATAACATGGTAGTTTTTACAGGAACCCCACCAAGTTCTTTAAAAGGAGAAACATTTGTATTCACCCACATTACTCCATCAGATTTTGGTTGCATTTTCCAACTACAAAATGGTATTATCACTATAGGAAACTGCAATCCCTTTGATTTATGTATGGTCATTACTCTGATCGCATCCTCATTGTCTGAAATCACAACAGATTTATCGCCACTTCCGCGCGAATTGTCCCACCAATCCAAAAATGCAAAAACAGAATTATTGTTCTTAGAAATAAATTCATTACCTAAGTCAAGCAAAGCAGTTATGTACGAATCGTTTGTTGTATTTAAATTAAACACATTAACTACTCTTTGGAGCGAACTGGTTAATGTTTCATTCTTAAAATGCTTCATTGAGTCAAACAATGCTTCAAAATTACCCTTGGCAGTATTGCTGAAATCGGTATCGTTTTTAAGCAAGTGTTTTTCGTAAAACCATTTTGCCGCCACTTCAGAGACCCTGTCTTCATGAGTAAGCAGCAGGCGTAAAATATTTATAACAAAATTTACCTGTGGGGCATTTTTTATCAGCAAGGAATCGGAAGAAATAATGCGGTTAAATCCATTTGCGAACAAAAAATCGGCAATAATTAATCCGTCCCTATTTTTATTTACGAGAATAGTAATGTCCTTCTTAAGGTAGCCATCATTCAGTAATTTATGAATGGTGGAATGCAAATTAATCAAAGCATTTCTCTTCGATCCTATAAGTGCGGAATCAATTAATAATTCAGTTTCAGACTCATCACCCTCAAAAAAACGAACCACTACATTTCCCATATGTTCCTTCTTTACTTGCTGTTGTACATTTTCCTTTTTATAGGCTTCAGCTACACTTTTAAATCCTGCTTCTCCTTCTACAAAACCTGTTAACGAAACAAAAAAGTTATTGTTAAACTCAATTATTTCCTTTGCCGAACGATAATTGAACAAAAGGTTTTTTACTTGGGTAGAATTTTCAAAAACGCTTAAATCATTTTGCAACTTGGTTAATAGTAATTTAAAATCGGCACCTCTCCATCGGTAAATACTTTGTTTTACATCACCCACGGTTAACACAGCATTATCTTCCGCCAAAGAATTTTCAATTAATGGCAACAAATTTTTCCATTGCAGAGAAGAAGTATCCTGAAACTCGTCAAGTAAAAAATGCTTATAGCCCGAACCCGTTTTTTCGTACACAAAAGGTGTTTCGCTCAAACTGATAACATTATTTAAAAACTGCTGTGCGTCACTTAAAAGGAAAAGATTGTTTTCATCTCTGTACTTTTTTAAATGTTCCTGCATGTGAGAGATAATTCCAGCTACATAAATCATATTTAAAACAACACATGAGGTAAAGTATTTTTCTTTGCTTCCATTTACACAATCTATAATTAATCCCATTTCCCGGATTATGTTTTCTACAGTTATTTTGGGAAGTGCATTTTTCTTTTCACTTGTTTTAGAAAACCACACCAGTGAGGTTTCAGCGGCATCAAGAAATCTTTTTGTTGGTATAAAATCTGGAGGTGAAGGATTATTAATAACCTTTAAGAAATAATTCCCGAAACCGGCCTTTCCATAGCTGAAATCGTGCGGATCAACATTATATTCCTTTAAAGTTGCAATTATTGCTTTGGCTTTTAGTTGTATAAAATTTTCAAAAGAACCCTTTATTTTTTTTATAGCAGTTATTTGGTCCATTGATACCGCCTTACTATTCTTATGTAACTGTTGGTAACTCTCTTTAAAGAGTTCACCTGCTACTTTTCTTAATTCCCTTTCAATATGCCAGCCTTTTTCTGAATCTAGCTTATCAAATACAAAAGATTCAAGCCAATTGGTAAGCGCCTTGTTATTACCAACCTCAGAAAATATACCCGCACATATTTCATCAATAGCTGTTTCGCGATTTAGTTCAATATCATATTTGCCAGGCAAGCCCAATTCATACGACATCGCCTTTATAATTTTTATAAAAAAAGCGTCTATCGTACTTATTGAAAATGAAGAGTAATCGTGCAAAATATTTTCAAGTTCATCAATAGCTCTTCTTTTTATATCAAATTTTTTTTCCGACTTATCCGAAAGAATTCTTTCAAGATTGGGTTCAGTTCCTTTTATCAATCCAACCAACGAAGCCACTATACGCTCTTTCATCTCCTCAGTGGCCTTATTGGTAAAAGTTACTGCAAGAGTTTGCCGATAATGATTGGGATTAGCCAATACAATTTTTAAATACTCAAGAACAAGCGTAAATGTTTTACCTGATCCTGCGGATGATTTATAGATTGTTAAGGGCATTGGTTAAAGAAATTTAAAACAGTTG
>DGQS01000052.1 GCA_002389785.1 Bacteroidetes bacterium UBA4408 | reverse complement strand
GTTATTGGTTATTGGTTATTGGGTTATTGGGTTATTGGATATTGGGTTATTGGGTTATTGGGTTTTGGGTTTTGGGTTATTGGGTTTTGGGTTATTTTATAATGGGAAATGAATTTGAAGATTACCTACTTACTGATGGAACTGTTGGAAAGCTAAGTAAAAGTATTTGGTTATCGGATCGCATGTTTTAACATAGAATGTATCAATCCAAAGTAATCACAAAAAATTTGGTTAATCGCTAGTTTTAAAGTGTAGCGATTAACCAATAACTTATAACCCAATAACTAATATTTTAAGCCAATTGAGCATCGAGCTTACCCGATAAAATTGATTTAGGTACAGCGCCTACTTGCTTATCAACCACTTGTCCGTTTTTAATAAACAAGATGGTAGGTATGTTGCGTATTCCAAACTTCGCCGAAATTTGAGGATTGTTGTCTACATCTACTTTTCCAACAACTGCGCGTCCATCATAGTCTTTCGAAATTTCTTCTACTACCGGTCCAACCATGCGACAAGGTCCACACCATTCAGCCCAAAAATCTACTAATACGGGTTTGTCTGATTTCATTACCACTTCCTCAAAATTTGCATCTGTTATTTCTAGTGCCATTTTTTTATTTTTTAAAATTTGTATTGAACGAATATTTCTGTAAAAATAAGTTTAATTTTTTTTACGTCGAGGCTTTAGTCAATTTGTTTGCCACAAGAAATGAACAAGAAATGTTAAATTCCAAAACAGCCTAGTTTACTGTATTTGTGCACATTCGCTAATTTTTATAGCCAATAGTACGCTCAGCCAAAATAGCGTTTAAATGACAGGCTGTCACATAAAAGCAAACTTGTACAAACAAGGTTTTACGGGTGATTAAGAATTATTGCTAAAAATACAGTTGACGTAAAAGCGTTTAACTTGAAAATACAACAGCAGCAACAAACTCAATTAAATTGATATTCCAGCCCATGCTTCGATTTAATTTTTTCCAAAAATTCGTTACTCGGATTTACCTTAAATTTTTTGGAAGGCATGTCAATGGATATCTTCTCTCCCGATTCGTTCACTTTTACTTTAACGTTTACATTTCCGGGATTGGCTGCAATTAATTCATTTACCTCGTTAATAAAACCATCGGAGAGTGCCGACAAACTCATTTCGAGCGTAATCGATTTTATTTTTTTCTCGCGTACATCGCTCAACAATTGCATTTGACCAATCTTGTATTCAAACTGATCGGTTGTTTTCCAACGAGTTTCTACTTTCCCGTTAAGGAATAGAAAAGAATTGGGAACCAAAAAATGTTTCATCTTTAAATAAGGCTCGGCAAACAAGGTAAACTGGTAGCTTCCACTATAATCTTCAAGCGTAAAATTGCCAAAAGGATTTCCGGTTTTAGCCACCCTGTGATTTACTCCGGTGATCATTCCTGCAACCGTTACATCCTTGTTCCGCAATTTTGGTAAGTCGTTTAAATCGCTCAATTTATTGGAGCAAAATCCCATTTCAATTTTATATGTATCTAAAGGATGTCCCGAAATAAACATTCCAATGACCTCCTTTTCGCGGTGCAATTTTTCGAGCAAACCCCATTCTTCACACACAGGAACGGGAGGTTCAGGAACTTGAGCATCGTCCACTGAATCACCGAACAAAGAATGCTGTGCTGCATTTTTTCCTTCCTGTACATTGTTGCCATAGCGCACAATTTTTTCTAAAAAAATTTGCTCTGAACCTGCATCTGTATAAAAATATTGCGCTCGGTGTATACCCTTAAAACAATCGAAAGCTCCGGCAAAAGCTAGACTTTCAAACGTCTTTTTATTGGCTGAGCGTAAATTGATTCGTCGCACCAAGTCATAAATAGAACTGAAAACACCATTTGCTTTTCGCTCTGCAACAATGTCGAGCACGGCAGCTTCCCCTACTCCTTTTAAAGCACCTAAACCTATGCGTATTTCACCTTTTTGATTTACCGAAAACTTAAAATTACTCTCGTTTATGTCCGGTCCAAGAACCGGTATATTCATGTTGCGGCACTCCTCCATGAAAAACGAAATACTCTCAATGTTTCCTTGGCTATCTAAGGTAGCAGCCATGTATTCGGCAGGATAATGTGCTTTTAAATAAGCGGTTTGAAATGCTACAAAGGAATAACAGGTAGCATGACTCTTATTAAAAGCATAACTGGCAAAGGCTTCCCAATCGGTCCATACTTTTTCGGCCACTTTGGTGTCGTGCCCATTGCTTTCACAGCCTGCCAAAAACTTGCTTTTCATGTCCTGCAGCACAGCAATTTGCTTTTTTCCCATTGCCTTTCGCAAAACATCGGCATCGCCTTTACTAAAGCCTGCCAAGCGCTGCGAAAGCAACATCACCTGCTCCTGATAAACCGTTACACCATAGGTTTCAGCAAGCAAATCCTCGGTAACATCAAAATCGTATTTTATTTTTTCGAGCCCATGTTTGCGCTTAATGAAGGTCGGAATATACTCCATAGGTCCCGGACGATACAAGGCATTCATGGCAATTAAATCTTCAAACTTATCGGGCTTTAAATCCTTTAAATGCTTTTGCATACCCGGACTCTCAAACTGAAAAATGCTAATGGTATCGCCGCGTTGAAACAATTCGTAAGTTTTTTTATCGTCGAGCGGAATAGCATCCGGATCTATTTTAATACCGTGGTTTTCTTCAATAAGCTGAATGGCATTTTTAATGATGGTAAGTGTTTTCAAACCCAGAAAATCCATCTTCAACAAACCGGCATCTTCAATTACTTTACCATCGAATTGTGTTACCCATAAATTAGCATCTTTGGCAACACTCAAAGGAATATAATTTAGTAAATCGTCGGGAGCAATAATAACCGCCGAAGCATGTATACCGGTATTCCGCACTGAACCTTCTAACTTAATGGCTTCTTTTAAAACTCGCGCACGTAAATCATCTCCGCTACGAATGGCTTCAAGTTCGGGAACTGTTTTAAAGGCTTCTTCGAGTGTGGTTCCGGGCCTATCGGGCACTAATTGGGTAAGCTTAACCGATTCGCTCAAATGCAAATCCATTACACGAGCTACATCCTTAATGGCCGACTTAGCAGCCATTGTACCGTAATTAATAATTTGCGCTACCTGATTCTTGCCATATTTATCAATCACATAGTCCAACACCTTTTGACGTCCAATATCGTCGAAATCGGTATCGATATCGGGCATGCTCTTGCGCTCAGGATTTAAGAAACGCTCAAACAGCAATTTGTATTTTATGGGATCAATGTTGGTAATTCCAATGCAATAAGCTACTGCCGAACCTGCTGCGCTTCCACGCCCCGGACCAATAAGCACGCCTAAATCGCGACCGGCCTTTATAAAATCGGCCACAATTAAAAAGTATCCCGGGAAACCCATTGTTTTAATGGTGTGCAATTCAAAATTGAGTCGCTCTTCAATATCGGCGGTTAATTCACTGTAGCGTTTGTGAGCACCTTCAAAAGTTAAATGGCGCAAATAGTCGTCGGCATCAATAAATCCTTGAGGTATAGGAAAATGCGGTACTAAAATATCGCGCTTTAGTTTTAGCGTGTCAATTTTATCGACTATTTCGTTGGTGTTGTCAATCGCCTGAGGAACATCGTGAAACAAGGCACTCATTTCGGCGGTTGACTTAAAATAAAACTGATCGTTCGGGAAACCAAAACGATAGCCTTTGCCTCCTTCCTCATCGGTAGCCTTTGGGGTGCTTTGCATGTCGCCTGTATTCACGCAAAGCAATATATCGTGTGCATTGTAATCTTGCTGGTCAACGTAATGTGAATCGTTGCTGGCAATCACCTTTACATTGTATTTCACTGCCCAACGCAGCAGCACTTCATTTACAGTATTTTGATCCTCAATATCGTGTCGTTGCAATTCGATGTAGTAATCTTCGCCAAACAAATCGAGCCACCATTTAAACACCTTTTCGCCTTCTTCCTCTCCTTTTTGCATAATGGTGCGCGGCACTTCGGCACCTAAACAGCAAGTTGTTGCAATTAATCCTTTGTGGTATTTTAAAATAAGTTCCTTGTCGATACGAGGCCATTTGCTGTACAAGCCTTCAATGTATCCGAGTGAACAAAGTCGTGAAAGGTTTTGATAGCCTTCGGCATTCTTGGCCAGAAACAATTGATGGTATCGAACATCGCGTGCTTCTTTGGTAAATTGTTTTTTGTGGCGATCTTCTACCACGTAAAATTCGCAGCCTACAATTGGTTTTACACCGTGTTTACCGGCTTCGGCAACGAATTTAAAAACACCAAACATATTTCCATG
>DGQS01000125.1 GCA_002389785.1 Bacteroidetes bacterium UBA4408 | reverse complement strand
GAAGCATCTAATGGTGCCGAAATAATTGAGCGTGTCAAAAACGAAGCTGGACTTGATTTAGAAATTATAAGCGGAAAATTTGAAGCTGAAATTGTTTACTCAAATCATATTGCAGAAAATTTGGATAATTCGGCTTCTTACTTATATGTTGATGTTGGTGGAGGAAGTACAGAGCTTACACTTTTTTCTAAAGGAAAATCCATTGCATCTAAATCTTTTAATGTAGGCACTATTCGTTTACTGCATAATAAAATACAAAAAGAATATTGGCAGGAATTTAAAGAATGGGTCAGGGAAAATGTAAAAGGTTATCATCCCATTATTGCCATTGGATCTGGCGGCAACATCAACAAAATTTTTAAAATGCTAAAGAAGCGCGAATCTAAACCACTTAATTACGAAAACCTGCGCCAGCTTTACGAGCAGTTACAAATGCTTTCTTATGAAGAGCGAATAAGCCAGTTAGGATTAAACCCTGACAGAGCTGACGTAATAGTTCCTGCAGCCAAAATTTTTCTTACCATTATGAAACATGCAAACATTGATAAAATAATTGTGCCTCAAATTGGCTTGAGCGATGGGTTGATTCACTTGCTATACGAAAGGCACAAAAAAACTTCGGTTTTTAACGCATAAGTTTTATTATTTATGCGTTGTTATAATTCCATGAGGTTTATTTTTTTGTTTTTTTCATCTTTACTTTGTTCGTGCTTGCACGCACAAACAGTTAAGTACGCGCCAAAAAATATTGACAACTCGTCTTTTGATTTTGTAAAAATTGCAGGGCAAGATCAGGATGGTTTTTTCCTTTTACAAAGCAATATTTCTTTTGATACAGATAAAGACAAAGTAGGATTCAGAAGCAGGAAGTATAAAATTACCTACTATGATTTTGATTTGAATGAAAAGTGGAGCCGTGTCTTTGTTAAAAAGGAGGATGAAATACCGGTTGAAAATATTGCATTTGGTAATGCAGAACTTATTCTTTGCTACACTGACATAAATTTTGAAAAAGATGTGGTAACACTATTTGCCTATAGCCTTAATGGAAAAAATAAAATAAGTGAAAAATTTAAAATTGCCGAATTGACTTTTACGGATTTAAGCGAGCTTGATAAAATAAAAGTTGTTGTTTCGCACGATAAAACAAAATATGCCTTTATACAAAACGAAATAAAAAAAGATGATACGCAAACTTTGCATGTAGTAATTACCGGCAATAATTTTCAAACAATAAACATAAGTACAACTGACATAGACTATCCTGAAAAAAATTTTTATTTTGAAGGATGGGTATTGTCAGACAAAGGCGACTTTGCTCTTTTAGGAAGTAACTACACCAAAGAAAAATTTACCACTAAAAAAAAGTGGGTTAACTACATTTTATATGTTTCAAAGTTTAACCAACAATCCGCTAAAGAATATTCCTTAAACACGACTAGCTTAATGCTGGACGGCAATTATCTGACCTATGATTTTACAAGAAACGATATTGTTATAGCAGGCTTCTATACCGAACGACCTCCAGGCTCATCGGGTTTGTATATTGCTCGGCAAGAGCTTGACTCAGACTTGTCGCCCGAAATAAAAAGGCAATCCATTTCTGAGGGAGATAAAGCAAAGCTGCAAAACACTGAAACTTTAGATACTAACCCATATCAATTATTAAACTATACTATTAAGAAAGTTATTTTAAGGAGTGATGGCGGTGCTGCTATTATTGCCGAAGCATCTTACACCAGCGAGTTTTCTTACTACGATTATTTTTCTCAAACCTATGTGAGGCGCGTTGAATATCATTTTGAGAATACAGCCACTTTTTCAGTAAATTCAGATGGTACCATGCACTGGAACACAGTATTAAGAAAAACTCAGGTGTCTACTGATGATTATGGGGTTTACTCTTCTTTTATTACTAGCATAGCAGATGAAAAAATAAGTTTTATTTACAACAATGATTTAGATAAAAACAATACTGTTAAATTGTTTTCGGTTTCCAAAGAGGGAAAATCAGACGAAAAACAAATTACAATACCCGAAGACCGTGTTTTGATTATTCCCGGTTCTGGCAAGCAGGTTTCTGAAAACGAGATAATCGTACCTTGCTGGCAACGCAAAAACTTAACACTCATAAAAATTATCCTCTAAGTTTTGCGATTAACTACGACTCTTTCCTTAGTTTCTGATTATTTACGCTATTATTTAACGGCCGGTAATTCTCATGACATTCACTCTCCTTTTGTTTTCAATCTTTATAATGGAGCTATTTGTAGTAAAGATGGTTCTACAAAATTTTCTGCAATTGAAAATTTAAGAACCTCTCTTTTAAAAAATAATACAGAATTAATATTTACTGATTTTGGGGCAGGTCCGTTTACCGGAGCAAATAAAGTACGTAAAGTTTGCGAGATAGCTGCATCATCCGTAAAAAACAAAAAGTATGCAAACCTACTTTACAGGATTTGCAATTATTTAAATGCTCAAACTGTAATTGAGTTAGGAACCTCACTCGGAATTAGCACCGCTTATCTTGCATCAGCAAATCCTAAGAATATTTACAGCATTGAAGGATGTGATGAAGTAAGTCAATTAGCACAAGAGAACCTCCGCAAATTAAATTTTCAAAATATAAATTTTATCACCGGCACTTTTGAAGAACAGTTGCCCACGTTGCTCAAAAATATTAAGTCTTTTGATCTTGCATTTATTGATGGAAACCATCAACATCTTCCAACA
>DGQS01000041.1 GCA_002389785.1 Bacteroidetes bacterium UBA4408 | reverse complement strand
TGTTTATTTCTTGCGCAGCGTTTTGTTCTTCGGTAGTTGTCCAATTTATTGACAAGCTAAATTTTTGCCATTCATTCTCGGCTTGACACACTTTTAAATAAAAAGCTGCCACTGAATTCCAGTTACCACTTTGTTTAAGTAGTCGCAGCAAACTTTCTTTTGATCCTGAATCTGCTAATTTATAGAGGGTGTCGGGTTCTGCCAAACTACTTAATTGAACATAAAAAAGTGGCAAGTTGAGTCCGAGTTTTTGTCGCCAGAGTTTTTCTTGAACGCTAATATTGTATTGGTTTATCTGATGTTCGTCATTTTGTGAACTCGTTGATACAATGCGGGCAATTGGATCTCCGGGCGAGTTAATGGTGATAATAAAAGCCAGCAACGTCAATATAAATAGGGTTGGAATAAAAAACAATACACGTTTGATAAAATAGTTTTTCATACCGTTTAATGATGCTAGCTAGGATAGGGTAATTGTGATTTGATTTTAAAGTATTCCTAAATTAAGGTGTGTGCGCTTCAATTAATTTTAAATTGTTGAGCATTACTCCCGGACGTTCAAAAAACATGTTAGCATTAGCAAACCGCTTGTGAATTACATTTTTTCGTTGAGCCGAATATAAAAATACATAAGGCTGTTCTTCGTAAATTATTGCCTGAAGTCGTTTTACCATTGGAATGCGCAATTCATCCTTCAGGGTAATTTTTATGGAGTCAATTAAAGCGTCGCTGCCGTTAGTTCCAAATCCGGTATAATTACTTCCTTCCGATTTCCATGAACTACTGTGCCAGGTTTGTGTAAAATCGTCAGGAAAACAGCTTCCGCTCCAAGCTCCGAGCATTGCATCAAAGTCGTGCTTTTGAGCCTTTTCATAAAATACAGCAAAATCAAGGCCTCGGGGATTGGCTTTTACTCCGGCCTTGTACATAGCTTCACTAATCATGAGCACAACATCTTTAATAAATTGTGGGCCCGACATAAAATTTAAATCAAAACTGAAGGGAACTTTTTCTCCATCAATCATTTTATCTCGAATATTGTCTCCATCACTGTCTTTCCAACCTGCCTCATCCAGTAATTTTTTCGCTTGTTCTACATCAAAGGGTATAAGTGGAAGTGCAGTATTGTATTCTGCTTTTTTGGTGGGAACAATGTTGGAAGCCATACGTTTGGCTTTGCCTTTAAAAACAAGTTCTATGAACTGATCTACCGGGGTAAGGTAAGCCATCGCTCTACGAACTTTTTTATCTGTAAAATATTTTTTGTGTTTTACGCCATCCGGTTTAGTATTAAATCCCATGTAGGTATAATCAAACGAATCGGTAAATCGTGAATGGTAATTTCGGTTAAAGTTCGAATCTTCCTGTAGCTTCAGTAATGTTTTAGTTGCGAGCCAAGTAGAAGCATCCATGGTTTGGTTTTTAAATTCAAGCATCTGTGCATTTTCATCTTGGTTGAGTTTAAAAATTATTTTATTAGGGAAAGCAGTTTCATAAGCAGTTTTATGTTCCAGTTTTTCGGTCCAGTGGTTTTTCTTTTTAGTAAGTACAATCGCTTGTCCGTTTTCCCAAGCTGCAACTTGGTAGGCACCTAAACCATTCAGCATTTCAGGTTGATGGCCAAATTTGGCATCATTAAATTCAGTTGCCCATTTTACTAGTTCAACCTTTGACTCCGGTTTAAATTCAGGATTCGCAAAATCGCTAAAGTTGTAAGCAGCAAGTACGTTTTTAGGGTCATAAAAGCTACGTTGCAAAATTGGAATCTCTGTTAAAAATACGAGGTTTTGAACGTATTTTTCTTTCATTACCAGCGTAAATTTACCGGGTTGATTCGCGTCAGCGATAATGTCTTTCATATTAACCAAGTAGGACTTGGCAGCCGGGTTATTTGTTAAAGGGCATACGTTGGCTTTAAAAGTAAAAATCACATCTTCCATACTTACTTGCTTACCGTTATCCCACTGTGGTTCGTTTCTTAATTCAAATGTAAATTGTAGTTCATCGGGCGAAATTTCGGGCATAGCCTTCACTAAATCGGGACGAATACCTAGTTGCATAAGGTCGGAAGCCAACAATTTTAAATGTATATAATTATTAATAAATGCACGACCTGATGAGTTTCCATTGGTTGGATGCATATCGTCGGGCAAGGAGGTGCAATGAAAAACTACGGAATTATTTATAGGCCAATCAGGTAGCAGGGCTGTGGCTGTTGAATTAGCGATGTATTGTTCATTGTCGCTAAGTTCAGCATCTTTAACAGCCGTTGTTTTATCGCTTGAGGTAGTACACCCGAACAAAAGTGTAGTACTTATCACTAGTAGCGCTTTATAAAGTAAGTTCCGGTACATAAATGATCTGCATGATTTTCACAAATATAGTATTCCAAGCTGATTTTTGTAGCTCTCCAATAGCAAGGTAATTTTCCTTATTATTTTAATAGGGGAGTGTAGCTTGAAAGCCCTAACTAGAGTTTCGATCGCTAATTATCCATAAGCAAAACCTGCCGATAGGGCATTTAATTGCTAAAGACAGCGCTTTTAAGAATTAATTTGGAGAAAGCTTACATTTTTCTATTTTTGCACACCCAAATTTTGGTGAGGTGCCTGAGAGGCCGAAAGGAACAGTTTGCTAAACTGTCGTACGGGTAACTGTACCGAGGGTTCGAATCCCTCCCTCACCGCGAAAGGTTGTCATAACATGATGACCTTTTTTTATTTATGCACTATTTGTTTATATCATTGAAAGCTTGGTGGACGGTTCTTTTTA
>DGQS01000096.1 GCA_002389785.1 Bacteroidetes bacterium UBA4408 | reverse complement strand
CTCCGGGAACACCATGCCCGGTGCAATCAACTACTGCCATAATGGAAGTATTTTTATGTTTACTTGCCCAATAAAAATCACCACTTACTACATCCCGAGGTTGGAAAAAAATAAATGAATTGGGAAAAAGTTCTTTCACGTACTCATCCGCCGGCAATATTGCTCGTTGTATTCGCTGAGCATAATGAATACTGTCTGTAATGTCCTTATTTTGTTCAGATATTTTTTTATTTTTTGCTTCCAAAACAGTATTAATTTTTCGACGCTCTTGATTTTGTTTATTCAATACGGCTACCGAAGCAATGGCCAGTAATAACATTACAATAAATGCGTTTCTGATCCAACGTTGCTTTTCTGTTTCGAGTTCCCTATTTCGCGTTTCTAATTTTAATTTCTCAATTTCCTTCTGCTTGTTTTTGTTTTCAAACTTTGCTTCAGTAAGCCTAATTGTATTTAAATTTTGCTCACTCATCACATCGTCTTTATAGCGAACAAATAATTTATAATAGTAATAGGCCTGTTCAATATCGTCCTTCTTTTCATATAATTTATAGAGCTCGTAATAGTTTTCTTTAATATCGGGCAATTGCTTCAACTCGAGCGAATACTGCAGTGATTTGCGATAAGCATCAATGGCCGCATCCACATTTCCACGCTCACGTTCTAAATCCCCCAAAGAGGCATATGCCGAAATTAATTGAAATGTATTTTTATTCCGTTCCAATATTGCAACACCTTTTTGCACTAGCTCATCGGCTTGCTTTTTTAATCCCTTTTTATGATATAAATATCCGAGTTGAGTATACAAGCGTCCAATATTTACACTATCCTTATTCGCCAAATTCAACCACAATGATTTGTTGTTATAATAAATACTACTATCGTAATTTTCATTTAACATGTATACCAAACCTATATTGTTGTACAATTTTGGCAATCCTGATTTATAGGAAACTGCTTTAAAAAGTTTTAATGCAGCCAAATCGTATTCCAGTGCGGTATCGTAATCGCCGGTTGAAACAAAAATGCGCGCGATATTCAAATAGGCATTTCCCAACCCAATTTCTGAATGAGGCAACTGCAGGTATAATTGAATACCCCTTTTATGAAAATCAACTGCTCTTTCAGCATCGCCCATGTCATGATAAAAGGTACCGATTGCATCGTATAATTTTGCTTCCATCGGTTTATCCTTATACTTAAGCGCCAGTCTCAAGGCTTCTTCTGTAATTTGCAAACCTTCTTTTAAATCTTCAAAACCCAGTTCCCAACCTAAATTTGAAAGCACTTTTATTAATTCTACACTATCTTTAGTTGTGGCTGCTTTCTGGCGAAGTTGCTTGATTAATTCTGTATCATCTGCCATCAGACAATAGGGAATAAGTAAAAAAAACATCGCTGCAATTTTCTTCATCAATTGTGTCTTAGTGAATAATTGTTTACTGAAAAGCAAAGTAACTTGGTTAAACAAAATGCAAAATTTTCTTAATTCAATTCGGTGCAAATTTAAGTATATAATGTGTTAGAATTTATTGGCTAGATTTACGCAAAAATCAACCTACTATAAGCACAAGCACAAACTGCAAAAAGTATGTACAAATTAGGCTTAATAATTAAACGAGAATACCTGGCTAGGGTTAAAAACAAATCATTTATACTCATGTCTATACTGGGCCCACTGCTTATGGCAGGATTAATTTTTGCTCGCGTATGGATGGAAAAGGCTCCGAATGAACATCAAAAAATTCAGGTAATAGACAATTCGGGATTGTTTTCCGGAAAGCTTGAAAATAACGCCAATAGCTCATTTTACTTTTGTGACATGAATTTAAAAAGAGCCATGCAAGAGTTTTACAAAACCGATTACAACGCCTTGCTATTTATCCCCGAAAATATTTTAATCTCAAACCGCATCGAAATTTACTACAAAAAACAACTTGGAATAAGTGCTGAAGAAGTTTTAAAAAATACTTTCAAAAATAAAATCGAAGACTGGAAACTCATCAGTTCAGGCATCGATAAAAATAAATTATCCTCAGTTAAAACATCGATCATTTTAAATGCAACTAAACTTGAAGAAAGTGGTGAACAAAAGCGCAGCAATGCAGGAATAAATGCCGCAATGGGCTTTATGGGCGCTGTGTTCGTGTACTTATTTATTTTCCTCTATGGAGCCCAAGTAATGCGCGGCGTAATTGAAGAAAAAACGAATCGTATAGTTGAGGTTATTATCTCATCGGTTAAGCCATTTGAGCTCATGCTTGGAAAAATTGTGGGAATTGCTTTGTTAGGCCTTACTCAGTTTTTATTATGGATTTTACTTACGACAGCTATCACCACTTATAGCATGAAATATTTTACACAAAATAAATACGATGCAACTACCATCACAGAACAAACTTTTAAAACCAATATCCCGGTTAGCGCAAAAAAAGATTTTAAGGAAATAAACGAAAGTGAGGTAGCTATTTTGTTGAATTCTGTGAATTTCCCGGTGATGATTGCTGCATTTATTTTTTACTTTCTGGGTGGATATTTACTGTATGCGGCATTGTTTGCAGCAATTGGTGCTGCTGTAGATAGCGAATCAGATACACAGCAATTTATGTTGCCAATAACAATTCCACTTATATTATCGCTTACTGCTGCCAAAGTAATTATGTCAAATCCAGATAGTAGTTTATCTTTTTGGCTATCCATTTTCCCGCTTACTTCTCCGGTTATTATGATGGTTCGTATTGCTTATGGGGTGCCTGCTTTCGAATTAATTCTTTCGATGCTGTTATTAATACTTGGTTTTTTTGCTACCACTTGGCTTTCGGCCAAAATCTACCGAACCGGTATTTTGTTGTACGGCAAAAAAGCGTCCTATAAGGAAATTTGGAAATGGCTATTTTACAAGGCTTAATAGTTAGTTATTAAATATGACAGTTGCAATTATTGATTTAGGAACCAATACGTTTAATCTGATTGTAGTTCAATTGCAAGCTGCACAAAAATTCTCCATTTTGTACAACGATAAAATTTCCGTTAAGCTTGGTGAAGGTGGTATTGAAAAAAACATGCTGCTACCTGCGGCTTTTGAAAGAGGAATCTCTGCGATTGAAAAACATCTTGCAAAGGCAAACAGTTTCTTTCCTGACAAAATACTAGCATTTGCAACTTCGGCAATTAGAAGCGCACACAACGGTAATGTGTTTGTTGCACAAGTTAAATCTCGCTTTAAACTCGAAGTACAAGTAATTGATGGAAATAAAGAAGCCGAATTAATATACAAAGGTGTAAAATTAGGATTAAAGCTTCCGCAACATACCTGTTTAATTATGGACATTGGCGGAGGAAGCACCGAATTTATACTCGCAAACAACAATCATATTTTTTGGAAATCTAGTTTTAATTTAGGAGTAGCACGTTTGCTCGAGAAATTTAGTACTTCCGATCCTATTACTTCCACTGAAATACTTGCCATTACAAACTACTTGCACCAGCAATTACTGCCCTTGCACGAGGCAGTGAAGAAATATCCGGTAAAGGAATTAATCGGTTCATCCGGTTCATTCGACACCTTTGCGGAAATTATTTCCTTTAAAAAAAACACGGCTCTTGATTTATCCAAACAAACAGAATATGCTTATGATTTGGCCGATTTTGAAGAAATTTATGAGGAACTTATAGCATCCACCAAGCAACAACGTATGCAAACACCCGGGATTATTGAAATGAGAGTGGATATGATTGTAGTTGCTGCTGTTTTTACAAACTATGTGCTTAAAAACTATCGTTTATCCAGTATGAAATTAAGCACCTATGCACTAAAAGAAGGAGTAATAGCGGAAATGATAAATAGTTAAATTAATTAAGTGATGGCAAAAATATTAATCATCGACGATGAAAAACCTATCCGTAAAGCATTGCGGGAAATTCTGGAATATGAAAATCATAAAATAGATGAAGCGGAAGACGGCGCTGACGGAATTTCTAAAATTGAGAAAGGAACCTACGACTTGATTTTATGTGACGTAAAAATGCCTAAAAAAGATGGAATCGAGGTGGTTGAAAAAATACAATCGCTGCAGCTCGAAACTCCTATTGTTCTCATATCCGGACACGGTACCATTGAAACTGCTGTTGAAGCTGTAAAAAAAGGAGCATTCGATTTTATTGCGAAACCTTTGGATTTAAATCGTTTGCTGGTAACGGTGCGCAATGCATTGGATAAATCGACACTGGTAATTGAAACTAAAGTGTTGAAAAAGAAGCTCAGCAAAAACACCGAAATGATTGGCGATTCGGAAGCAATTCAAAAAATCAAAAACATGATTGATCGGGTTGCACCAACAGAAGCGCGTGTTTTGATTACCGGCGAAAATGGCACTGGTAAAGAGCTCGTTGCAAGAAGTATTCATGAAAAAAGCAATCGTGCATCGGCACCGTTAATCGAAGTAAACTGTGCTGCAATACCTTCCGAATTAATAGAAAGTGAATTATTCGGTCACGAAAAAGGTGCTTTCACCTCTGCTGTAGCTCAACGAAAAGGAAAGTTTGAACAAGCCGAAAACGGCACCATCTTTCTGGACGAAATAGGCGATATGAGTTTGAGTGCACAGGCCAAAGTTTTGCGTGCACTTCAAGAAAACAAAATTACTCGAGTGGGCGGCGAAAAAGAATTAAAAGTAAATGTGCGTGTAATTGCCGCTACCAATAAAAATTTACAAAAAGAAATTGAAGAGGGGCGATTTCGCGAAGATTTGTATCACCGATTAAGTGTTATACTAATTCATGTGCCTACTCTCAATAATCGTAAAGAAGACATTCCATTATTAGCCAATTATTTTATTTCGCAGTTGAGCAACGACCAGGGACTGCTTGAAAAACCTATCAGCAAAGAAGCACTGAAAGAATTGCAAAAAATTAACTGGACAGGAAATATCCGTGAATTCAGAAATGTAATTGAAAGACTGCTGATATTGAGTGACAAATCGATTACCGATAAAGACGTGATTGCCTATGCGAGGCCGCTTTAGGATCTTATAATTCAGTTAAGAATGGAACCAAGTAGCTATTAATTGTCACAAGTTACTTCACCACCTACCAATGAAGCTTCCGCTCGTACTTCATTTTCGTAAGTCTGACGGTCTTGCTTGTTACCACATTCTTGAGCAACATGAATTGTGGAATCCTGTGTTGAGCCATAAGGTGTGTAAGTATAACTGCACTCAATACATCTTTCACAAGAAGAAGTAAGAGTTAAAAATAAAACTCCAATAGAAAACGTCAGTAGTAATTTTTTCATTTTTATTTGATTAATGGTCTTTCCCTGCAAAAATAAAAATATATTTAACTTATTTCGCTGGTGAGAACCGATTCTATTTATTTAATTTCTTCACAAGTAAAATTTGGATAATCACGGTAAGCATCTTTGTATTGCTGAAGCACTTTTTTCTTTCCACAATATTCAGGCAACTCAACACGTTTCCCAAAATTATTGTCGTAACCACAACGAATACATTTTTTACAGGAAATACTGCTCAAAACAATAAATACAAACACCCACTTTATACCTGCTTTCAATTTCAAAACTAAATTTATTTTGCGCTGCAAATTATAAAAAAAAATAATACCTCAAGAACTTTCAAGTTAAAAGCTTAGTCGAAAACATGCGGGTAGTTTAAAACTGCATAAAATGATCCAGCTGTTGTTCAATAGCTTTAACCGTAGCCGCATCTTCCATGTTTCCATTATTTAAGAGTTTGGAGACAGACGAAATAGGCAACTTTTGAGCGAGCACATTGGCCTGTAAATAATTAAAAATATTGGTAAGGTGATCTAATCCTCTTAAGTTACCAGCCCTTCCATTGGAAACGCCAACCAACGCAATTTTTTTTCCACGAATGTATTCCGGTTTAATAAAATCCAAAAACAACTTAAAGATCCCGGTAAAACTACCTTGATATTCAGGTGAAACAACTATTAATTTATCTGAATATCGAATGTATGTATCAATTATTTCGCTGAGTCCCAACTTTTCAAGCTCTGTTTTTTCGCTATCGAGCTTTAGGTAGTTAAATGGTAATTGCTCCAAACTAAAGTACTTTATTTCTACCCCGCGACTTTCTAAAATCGACTTATACACAGCCGAAACTCTTTGTGTTTGATTATCGGGACGATTGGTTGCATTGAGGAGTGTTATCATAGCTAATTAATTCACAATCAAACTGTTTAAAAGAAATTAACAATGCCTATAAAAACGCACAATAAAACGTACCTTCGCACAGTTAAAAATAACCTTTGTAAAGCAGTAAATTTGCAGCAAAGTAATACAATTTTATGAAAATTACATATTACGGTCATTCCTGCTTTGAAGTGGTGGTAAATGGAAAAAAGCTCTTGTTTGATCCTTTTATAACACATAATCCACTGGCAAAGCACATCAACATCAGCTCCATACAGCCAGATTTCGTGCTAGTTTCGCACGGTCACTCCGATCATATTGACGATTGTGTAAAAATTGCTCAACAAAGCGGTGCAACAGTTGTTGCCAACTATGAAATAATTACCTGGTTGCGCAAACAAGGCCTTGAAAAAGTACACGAAATGAATGTTGGTGGCAAATGGATGTGCGATTTTGGAAAAGTAAAATGTGTTGCAGCCGTTCATTCCAGCAGTTTACCGGATGGAACATACGGAGGAGTTGCCATGGGTTTTATTATTGAAAGCACCGAAGGTAACTTTTACTATGCAGGCGATACTGCACTCACCTACGACATGAAATTAATAGGTGAATTTCGTCAATTAAATTTTGCCTTTTTACCAATTGGCGATAATTTTACAATGGGCATCGACAATGCCGTAATTTGTAGTAATTTCATAAAATGTCCTAAGATAGTTGGAATGCACTATGACTCATTTCCACCTATAAAAATAAATCATTCCGAAGCAATAGCTAAGTTTCAGGATGCAGGAAAAACGCTGCATTTATTTGAAATTGGTACTACACACACACTTTAAAATTGTAAATAAAATAATGGGAAAAATAATATCAATTGCAAATCAAAAGGGCGGAGTAGGTAAAACTACTACCGCTATAAACTTGGCTGCAAGTCTTGCTGTTCTTGAGTTTAAAACCTTATTGGTTGATGCCGATCCACAAGCAAATTCAACTTCAGGAGTTGGTTTTGATCCTCGAAATATAAAGACCAGTATTTACGAATGCCTCATCAATGAAGTTGAACCTAAGGATATTATTCTGGAGACTACTTCACCAAATTTGTTTTTGCTACCTGCACACATCGATTTGGTTGGCGCCGAAATAGAAATTGTAAACCTCCCCGATCGCGAAAGAATGATGCGCGCTGCTTTGGCTAAAATCAAAGACGATTACGATTTTATCATTATCGATTGCTCACCATCACTAGGACTGGTTACCATTAACGCTTTAACTGCATCTGATTCGGTAATTATACCGGTACAATGCGAGTACTTTGCGCTCGAAGGTTTAGGCAAATTGCTCAATACCATTAAAATTGTACAATCTCGTTTGAATACTGAATTAGAAATAGAAGGTATTTTACTTACCATGTACGATATACGTTTGCGCCTCAGTAATCAGGTGGTGGAAGATGTTAAAACGCATTTTCAATCGATGGTTTTTGATACCATTATTCAGCGAAATACAAAATTAGGCGAAGCTCCCAGCTTTGGTGAAATCATTATCATTCACGATGCGAGTTCTAAAGGCGCTGTTAATTACCTCAACTTAGCACGTGAGGTATTGCAAAAAAATCAGTTAACAAAAATATCTTCCGAAGAAAAAATTATAGACGTACAAGATGAGTAGTATTAAAAAAAGTGCACTAGGACGAGGACTTAGTGCTTTATTAGAAAATTCAGAAACCGATATCACCCAAAGTAAATTTGAAACTGACTCCCATCGCGAACATGCGGTGAGTGGTTCTGTTCCTCTTTTAAAAATTGAACAAATTGAAGCAAATCCTTTTCAACCTCGTACACATTTTGAGGAAGAAGCCTTGCATGAATTGTCTGAATCGATTCGCAAACACGGAATTATTCAGCCGGTTACCGTTCGTAAAATGGGCTATGATAAATACCAGCTTATTTCTGGTGAGAGACGTTTTAGAGCTTCGCAACTGGCCGGATTAACAGAAGTACCTGCCTATATACGAATTGCCAACGACCAGGCAATGCTCGAAATGGCATTGGTTGAAAATATTCAACGCGAAAATTTAGATGCAATTGAAGTTGCTATTAGTTACAAGCGACTAATTGATGAGTGCAATCTCACACAAGAAGAGCTCAGCACAAAAGTGAGCAAACAACGTTCAACCATCACTAATTTTTTACGTTTGCTCAAACTTCCTGTCGAAATTCAACTTGGGGTTCGGGAGCGCAAAATATCGATGGCACACGCTCGAACCCTCATTGGCATTGAAGATAAAGAAACTCAATTGGCTCTTTTTGAAGCCATTTCTGAGCATGATTTATCGGTAAGGCAAGTAGAAGAATTGGTAAAAACATTAAATGAAAAGGAACCCGACGAAGTTGCTTTACCCATTGCCACTAAAGCGAAAAAAATTATTGAATTGCAAGGAGAATACAAAAAAATTGCCGGTGATTTAAAATCTAAATTTAATAAGAGTGTTGAATTCAAAAGACTTTCAACAGGTAAAGGTAAAATTATCATTCCATTTAAATCCGACGAAGAATTAACCAAAGTACTTTCCCTGCTTGGAATGTAATCAGCATTTTAACGTCCAATTATTGTAATATTAATTGGACGTTAATGCTTGCTCTATTTTAATGAAAAAGTTATTCCACACTTCCTTCGCTTTTATTTTTTTCCTTTTAGGAAGTCATCAACTTTTTGCTCAGTCGTCTCCGGTTTTGGAGCAAGATACAAGCAAAATAAGCAAGGAGCAGCTAACTACTGTAAAATCAGAAAATGTTTCTAACATTGGTGCAAATAGTGATACCATTAAAAGCACCATCCTGAAAAAGCATTCAGCACGTAAAGCAACTTTGTTTTCAACGGTGCTCCCGGGTTTAGGTCAAGCATACAATGCCAAATACTGGAAAATCCCTGTTGTTTATGCCGGTTTTGGTGCCATGAGTTATTTGTTTACCATTAATAACTCCAGGTACCTCAAGTATAAGAAAGCACTCATCCTGAGAAACGACGATGATGAATCGACAATTGATGATTATGCGACTCAATATCCCAATCAACAAACATTAATTGAATACAAAGACTACTACCGTAGAAACAGAGATTTAAGTGTAATTGGTTTTGCGCTTTTTTATGTGCTGAATATTGTGGATGCAAATGTGGATGCCAATTTATTTTATTTTGATGTGAGTGATGATCTAAGTATGCAATGGATGCCTGTAACCTTTCCTTCTGCTACCTTTGCCTCGGGAATTGGAATTAGTTTAAAATTTTAGTTTTACCTGAAAAAAAATTTCCTTCTAAAAGCGTCTATACAAAACTTATCACAAATGAAAATTGCCTTGATCGGATACGGAAAAATGGGAAAAGAAATTGAATCCATCGCTCTGCAAAGAGGCCATGCCATTGTTGCTAAATATTCCAGTAAGCATACCATAAGTTCTGAAAGTTTAAAATCACAAGCAATTGACTGCGCCATTGAATTTACAAAACCCGAAGCAGCAGTTGCTAATATTGAACAATGTTTTGCTGCGAATATACCTGTGGTGGTAGGTACCACCGGCTGGTACCAAAAGTTAAATCATGTTAAGCAACTTTGCAGTGATCAAAATCAGGCCTTACTTTATGCCAGTAATTTTAGTTTGGGTGTAACTATTTTTTTTGAACTCAATAAAAAACTCGCTCAATTAATGCAAGGTTATCCCGATTACGAAGTAAGCATACAGGAAATTCATCATCTTCAAAAATTAGATGCTCCAAGCGGAACAGCCATTACTCTTGTAAATGATATAATTGCTGTTTTACCCAACAAAACAAAATGGGTAAATGAAGTTACAAATTCGAAAAATGAAATTGGAATCGAATCTTTGAGAATTGATGGAGTTCCGGGAACTCACAGTATTAATTATTCATCCGAAATAGATAGTATCGAAATTAAACATACTGCACATAATCGAAAAGGATTCGCTTTAGGAGCGGTTATAGCTGCCGAATGGCTTGCCAATAGAAAGGGCGTGCATGAAATGAAACATGTTCTAGGTTATGTTTAAGTAACCAATTAAAAATTTATAGTGCAACTTAATAATCCAACAACAAGTAATTAAACTCAGGAAAACACTGAAATATGGCAACAACAAAAAAGAAAAATATAGTACTGGTTTTATTCCTTGGATTAATCACCTTTGGATTGTATTTCGTACTACGCAAAAGCGATACAAAAAAATCGATGCTTCGCGAATGGACCGATGCCATTATATTTGCTGTGATTGCAGCCACCCTGATTCGTACATTTTTTATTGAGGCATACACCATTCCTACTTCTTCTATGGAAAAATCATTGCTGGTAGGTGATTTCCTATTCGTTAGTAAAGTTAGTTACGGTGCACGCATTCCCAATACGCCTTTATCTTTTCCTTTTGCGCATCACACGATGCCCTTTACGGATGATACTAAATCGTATCTTGAATGGATTAAATTACCTTATTATCGATTACCTGGATTCGGAAAAATTAAAAATAACGATGTGGTAGTTTTTAATTATCCCATGGAAGATTTCAGACCGGTTGATAAACAAGAAAATTATATCAAGCGTTGCGTTGCAATACCCGGCGACACATTACAGGTAAAAGAAAGTACCCTTTACATCAATAACAAAATGGCTGAAAAGCCTTTAAAAATGCAATTTCGATACCATGTTGTGACCGATGGAAGCGGCTTTAATTCTAAGTCTATACAGGAACTAGGAATTACTGAAGGTGGCCCCATTGAAACGCCCGGAGAATATGCCATGTTATTAACTGCCGAAAATGCCGAAAAAATAAAACAATTTGCCAATGTTAAATCGGTTGAACCTTATATAGAAAATCCAAAATCAATCGATACCATCAGCATGTATCCGCATCATGCAAACTTTCCTTGGAATGTTGATAATTACGGCCCAATTGTAATTCCAAAAGAAGGTGCGACAGTGCAATTAACAACTAAAAATATTCCACTGTATGCGCGACTTATTGAAGTGTACGAACACAATAAGCTAACGGTAAAAGACAGTACAATTTTCATAAACGATGTTGTTGCTACGAGTTATACTTTTAAAATGGATTACTACTTTATGATGGGTGATAATCGCCACAATTCAGCAGATTCGCGCTTTTGGGGATTTGTTCCCATTGATCACATTGTTGGAAAAGGAGTATTCGTATGGTTGAGTTTGGATGCAAACGAAAGTAATTTATTTAAAAAAATACGCTGGAACCGAATGTTTTCCTTCATTACCAATTACGGTGTAACACGCTCTTACTTTTTACCTATTGGTGGCTTCATTGCACTTATTTGGTTGGGCTTATCGATTTATAGAAAACGAAAAGCGGCTAAAGCATAATTGGCTTATCTACCTTCAATTTGCTCTAATAAGAAGTAGAACCTTTACCCTTCATGATGCAAGCACAAACTCTTGTAGTAAGTACTGCCTATTTGGCTCCCATAGCTTATTACAGCGAGGCACTTTTTTATAAGAACATTGGAATTGAAGCACACGAGTTTTTTATAAAACAAACCTATCGTAATCGATGCGAAATTCTTGGAGCTAACGGGAAGCAAGTGTTAAGCATTCCATTGCAAGAACGAAAAAACAAAAGTTTAAGCAAAGATCTGCGGATAGATTACAAAACTAATTGGCAACAACAACATTGGCGAAGCATTGAAAGCGCATATTCCTCATCTCCCTTCTTCGAATACTTTCAAGATGACCTGCTTCCATTTTACAAAAAACAAGTCCCCTTTTTACTCGATTATAATTTCGAATTACAGCAAAAAATCACCGAATTAATTAACCTCCAGTTCACGTGTTTCTTTACCAATGAATATTTACAAACAAGCAATGCATTTACCGATGCACGAAATTTGTTTTCACCGAAAAAACAAAGTGAAAAAATTTTCCCTGAATACATTCAGGTATTTGAAGGGAAATTCCCTTTTGTACCTAATTTAAGTATACTTGACTTGTTATTAAATTTAGGCAACGAGAGTGAAGCTTATTTACGCTCGTTAAGATAAGTGCCGTTTACAAAGAAGTTCCGGGTATACCGCCAATGGTAAAGTTGTGAATTTTTTTCATGAGTTTAGTTTATACACAAAACTCATCAATAAGGTTACCTACTGCAATACCGCCTACTACGTAATTTTATATACCCACCGGCACGGATATGCTATAGACTTAAAATTCTTAAATCCATTTTTGCTCCATCGCTAACTTCAATAATCCTACAACTCCTTTGGTATTGGTCTTTCTGAAAATATTTTTCCGGTGAGTTTCAACAGTTCGCTCGCTGATGAATAATTGCGTAGCTATCTCCAAATTGCTTTTTTCAGCAGCTATTAGCTTAACAATTTCCAATTCTCTTTCTGTTAATCTAACTTGTCCCTCCTCTTTTATTTCTGCTTTTTGAGAAATCGATTTTATTAATTCTTCGGTAATTTCATCACTAAAATACATTCCACCCTCCTGTACTTTTATAAGGGCTTTGATTAACTCTTCCTTTCCTGTATTTTTTAAGATATAACCCGAAATTCCTGCTTCAAGCATTTCGCTGATTGTACTTCGTTCGCCAAACATTGAAAGCGCCAAAACTTTTATTTTGGGATAGTACTTTCGAATCATTCGGGTAAGCTCAACACCCGATATTTCAGGCATATTAATATCTGTAATTACGATATCGGGAGCAGTAGTTTCTATTAATTCCAGTGCATATTTGGCATTATTGCACAAGCCAACCAAGTCAAATCGCTGCTCACCCCGCAATAAAGCAGCCAAGCCATCCAGCAACATTTGATGATCGTCAACCAATACCAGTTTAATTTTTGCTTTCTCCTTTTCCATTTAAATTAAGCATTTTGTTTATTGGCTGTTAAACGTGAAAATTCATTCCATAACACCTCATTGGGGGCCTGTGCAGTAATTTTTACATTTTGCTTTGTTACCGGATGAACAAATTCAACACTTCGTGCATGTAAATGTATACTAGCATCCTCATTGCCTCGTTTAAAACCATATTTAGTATCCCCTTTAATGGGGCAACCCATACTCGATAATTGAACACGAATTTGATGATGCCTGCCGGTATGCGGATGAATTTCAAGTAAAAAATAAGCCGCCGATGATGCAATTAATTTATAATCCAATTCTGAGCGCAATGCTCCCGCAGTTTCGGTTTCATATGCTTTACTGCGATTTTGTGCTTCATTTTTCTTGAGGTAATGCACCAATGTACCCGCTTCAGCTAAAGGTCTTTCTCTTACAACTGCCCAGTAGGTTTTTTGTATTTCTTTAGTCCTGAAAAGTTCATTTAAACGAGTTAATGCTTTGCTGGTGCGAGCAAAAAGTACAACTCCACTTACCGGACGGTCAATACGGTGCACGGTTCCTAAAAACACCTCACCGGGTTTACCATATTTTTCTTTAATGTATTGCTTTACAAAATCGCTCAATGGAGCATCACCTGTTTTATCCCCTTGCACAATCTGTGAAGGTTTTTTATTTACAGCAATGATGTGATTATCCTCGTAAAGTATATCGCTTTTATCCAACATGGTATAAAAGTAATAGATTTAATTGTAAACGATTTACAATACGAGCGAACCATTTTCAACTGCTGCTTTCACTTGCCAAGTAATCTGTTACTTTTGCCTTTACCTATTTGCAAATTCAGCATGTTGAGCAAAACACAAAAAAAGCGAATCAGTTTCAGTATTAAAACCTTGTTGGTGTTGCTTTGTTTAGCTTACTTGTACTCCAAATTGTCGGCTGTTGATGCCAAAACTCTCACCACAAATTTCATTCAAAAATTAACTGGAAGTAATCGGTATTATTTGTTGATTACTATCATCTTGGTTTTTGCAAACTGGTCGATTGAAGCTGTAAAGTGGAAATTGTTAATTCAACGTCTCGAGCCCATCACATTTGCAGCTTCTTTAAAATCAATATTGGCCGGTATTAGCGCAAGTTTGGTAACGCCCAACCGCGCAGGAGAATTTATTGGTAAACTATTTTTTCTTCGCAAAGCATCCAAGCCCGATGCACTTATTTTAAGCATGGTAGGAAGTATAAGTCAAGTTATGCTTACACTTTGTTTCGGTTTGGTCGCCTTACATCAGTACCTATTTAAAAGTGCGCTGTTGACTGCCTTTTATTATCCACTCTTGTTCTTTGTTGTGGGTGTTATTCTTGTTTCCTTTTACTTATTCTACAATTTTAAAAACATTGCCATTTCTTGGAAAAAATGGAATTTTATACATTCAATTATTCCTTATAATTTCCAATCGATTGAACTCCCGGCGCGCGATCTTTCTAAAGTAATTTTGCTTTCGCTTTGTCGGTACATCATATTTACCGTACAGTTTTTACTTGTCCTAAAAATAGCCAACCTCATCGTACATCCCATTGAGAGTGCATTGCTTGTATTTTTGTATTTTTTTATTGTTTCTTTGGTTCCCACATTTGCCCTTACCGAATTAGGTGTAAGGGGTTCAGTGGCAGTTGCATTATTTTGTGAAAATCCTGAAAGCTGTGCCGAAGTGCTAACAGCTGCGTTTATTGTATGGTTCATTAATCTTGCCTTACCTGCTATTGTTGGTGCATACTATGTTTTTCAACTTCGTTTTTTTAATTCTGAAAATGAATAGTGTAACAGTAATTTTCACAGGGGCAGTATCAGTGCTGTATTTAATTTATTTTTTGCGCTTACGCTTTTTATGGAACAAAGAAGAAAACTACCTAGTTGCATTGCCTAATACTCCAATTACAAAAGTCTCGGTAGTAATTGCCGCACGAAACGAAGCCCAAAATATTAGCACCTGTCTACACGATATTATTCATCAAAATTACCCTTCAGATTTAGTTGAAATTATTGTAGTTGATGATAATTCCACAGACACCACCGTTTCTACCATTCAACAAATAAGTAAAGCTCATCCAAAAAATGTTCTACGACTTATTGAACTAAAAGACACTTCTAAAAATACAAGTCCAAAAAAAAGAGCAATAGCAGCCGCAATTTCAGTAGCCACCGGCGATTTGCTCATATGCACTGATGCCGATTGCCGCTTTCCAAAAAATTGGATCAGTAATCTTGAGGCCTTCTACCGTGAAAGAAATGCCAAATTAATTGTTGCACCCATTTCGATCAAACGTGAACCAAAAAACACCTTCTTGGTTGATTTTCAATACTTCGATATACAAAGTCTGGTAATGAGCGGAGCTGCTTCCTTGTTTGCGCAGAAAGCCCTGTTGTGCAGTGCTGCAAACATGGCATTTAACAGGCTAGCTTATCTTCAGATACAGCATCAAATTAAAGGGCAATCGCTCGCCTCCGGCGATGACATGTTCTTATTGCTCGCATTTCAAAATCAATTTCCAAACGATATACATTTTATCAAATCAAAGGAAGTGTTGGTTGAAACTGTTCCTCAAACAAGCCTTTCAAATTTTATTCATCAACGCTTAAGGTGGGCTGCCAAAGGATTTTATTATCGGGATACCTATGTACAAGTTGTTGCATTTATCGTATTTGCTATAAACCTGATGTTGTTAACAACTGCTATTAGTTCTTTTTTTTATTCCAAGGGAATACTCGTGTTTTTACTTTTATTTTTGACAAAGTTATTTGTCGATTACTACTTTATGCGTGCAGCCCATCCTTTTTTTAACGAAAAAATAAAATTTTACAAAGCTGCAATGATTGTTTTGTTGTATCCTATTTTAATAGGAGCAATTGCTTTGTTTGCCCTACAAGGAAGCTATAATTGGAAAGGAAGAAAATTACATTGAAATCAACTACATCTCAATCGTTAACCGCTGTTACTTGGCACAAGCTTAAAAAAAACAATCTTGCGCTTGGCGGTTTATTGGTAATTGGTATTGCAGTAATGGTAAGTATATTGGGTTCATTAATTCGCCCCGACAATACCCCAATGGCGAATCAAATGAACTTGCAATTAAGCACTCGTCCCCCAGGTTTTTCAGTTACTATGCTCAAAGTGCGAAAAAACGAACGACCTCATGAAAATCATTTTTGGAATAAGCTATTTTTTGGCGGAACTGAAAGTAATTACCTTTTAATACCCATTGAGAAATATAAGTTTGAAGGTGGAGATATTGTGGTTATTGAATATACAGGTTTGTCAAATTTTAATGGTGTTGAACAACGCCTTTCTATAGCCGATGTTTGTTATCCCCTATCCTTCAATAAAAATGTAGCAAACGACAGCAAAGGCAATTTAACCTTCTTTACTTACGAGGGAGAAATTAAAACGGAGCCCATCGAACAATTACGTCAGCAACTTATTCAAAATAATATTTTTGTTAAAACATATTGGTTTGGTACCGATCGTTTTGGACGCGATTTGCTAAGCCGGCTCATGTCGGGCACCATCATATCTTTATCAGTTGGATTAATTTCGGTTTTTATTAGTATAGTTATTGGCATCTTTTTAGGATCCATAGCCGGCTTTTATCGTGGTAAAATAGACGACTTTGTGGTTTGGTTCATTAATGTTGTGTGGAGCATTCCAACCTTACTACTAGTGATTGCAATAACGCTAG
>DGQS01000158.1 GCA_002389785.1 Bacteroidetes bacterium UBA4408 | reverse complement strand
ATTTTGATAATTATAACCTAGATGCTCAGGGACATCGCGACGCTGTGCGCACTTCCACATTTAATCTTAGTAATTCAGCACATGCGCAGCTTAGTTTTGATGTTGCATATGCTATGAATTCAGCACCATTTTACGATACTTTGGTTGTGTATATTTCTTATAATTGTGACCAAAACAGGGATATAATTTATTTAAAAGATGCATCAGCTTTGCAAACGGCACCGGCTTCACCCAATGTAACATTTGTGCCTACCCCTAGTGAATGGCGAAATGAACTCATCAGTTTAGATGCATATATAGGTCAGCCTAACATTTCAATTATTTTTGAGAACCGCGGTTACGCTGGACAAGAATTGTATATTGACAATGTAAGCCTGGTAGAGCCGCTTGGCACTGTATCGGGTAGGAAGTACAACTCAATTAACGTATACCCTAATCCAAGTGAGTCGGATTTTACTTTAAGTTTTAGCGATTTTCAAAATCAGAAATTACGCCTTGAAGTATATTCTAGTTCGGGAGTTCAGGTACTTTCTAAGAATTGTTTTATAAGTAAAGCAACTGAAATTTTACCTTTAGAAATGAACAAATTTGGAAAGGGAATTTATTTCTTACACATTAAAAACGAAGCGGGAAAGACAGTGTATCAGCAGAAATTAACTCATTTGTAAAAGCGAAATTTGCTATTGGCAGAGTTATTGTGTTAGGTTAACGCTCAATTTTTTTACTCATTATTCACTCAATTAAATTAAGTATAAATCAGAATTAAAATCACAACAATGAAAAAAATACTCTTAGGGACTTTTCTAATAGGCGCTACTCTATCAGCATCAGCCCAAAAAATTGGTAACGTAATTAATCAGGCAACCAGTATATTGAATGGCAGTGGCGTAAATTTAAGTAATGGAGACATTGTATCAGGACTGAAGGAAGCGCTTACAGTTGGTGCAAAAAATTCATCTTTGAAAGCATCTGCATTTAATGGTTTTTATCAGAATCCACTTATTAAAATTCCTTTTCCAAAAGAGGCTAAAGTGATGGAAGATTTATTGATTCAAGCAGGGATGAAGAAACAAGTTGAGAATTTTACACGTACCTTAAATCGTGCAGCTGAAGATGCAGCAAAAGATGCAGCACCAATTTTTTTAGCCGCTATTACCAGTATGAATATTTCGGATGGCTTGAGCATTTTAAAAGGAGGTGACAATGCAGCAACCGAATTTTTAAAAGGAAAGACGATTGATGAATTGAAAGCTAAATTTAGTCCTGTTATCCAGAGTTCCTTAAAAAAAGTAAATATTACGAAGTACTGGAATCCGTTAATAACCAAGTACAATAAAATACCCATGGTGCAAAAAATGAATCCAAATTTGGATGATTATGTAACTACTAAAGCACTTGAAGGTTTATTCAAATTGGTAGCAGAAGAGGAACTGAAAATAAGAAAGGATCCGGGTGCTCGTGTTAGCGATTTACTGAAAAAAGTATTCGGTTAGAATTTAACTAATCGTTAATTCATCCCCTTTCCATTGTAACGTATTTGCTTCACATGAAATGTGGTGTTTGGTTACACCTTTATCTACCAAAAAATCTGCAGTAGTGCTAACCGGAATTTGAATAAAAACATTTTCTGCAAGGTGTTCAATTCCGTTAATTAATACACGCCAGTAAAGCCGATTATCCTTGCATTCGGTATTATAGCGGAGTTTTATTGAGTATTTATTCATAAAAGATTAGAAGTCTGTTCAATTAAAAAAAGCAACCCGTCATTTGAACTATGACGGGTTGTAGTTTTTTGATTAATGGATAAATTTATACTCCTGAAAAAACATTCATTTCAATATCAGGTTTCAAGCTAGGCTTAACTGTCATTACCGGAATTTTTGAATGATTGACAACTTGCTGAGCAAAGGTTCCCATGAGCAATCCTGTTAACTCATCTTCTTGCTCCGTCATAATTACAATTAAATCGGCATTTAGCGATTCGGCATGTTTTAGGGTAAGGTTGGCAATATTTTCACCCTTCATAATTTCAGTGGTGTGTGAAATTCCATGCTTGGTAATGTAATCTTCAACTTGTTTCAACTTAGCCATAAACTTTTTACGAATATCGCGGTAGTCAAGCGTTAAAATACCGGCAATGTGAATTCGTGAATTATAATGCTTCGCTAACTCAACGGCATATCTCACTTTTTGGCGGCTAGCTGCAGAGTTATCAATAGGTAATACTATATCATTGAATCCTACTTTGGTTGAATGTACTTGTACCGACATAACCGGGCATTGAGCTTCGGTAACTACTCTAAAGGCATTGCTACCCATGAAAAACTCTTCAAACCCGGATACTCCATGTGTTCCTAAAATAATAATATCGGCTTGTGTTTCGTTGGCAGCTTCAACAATTTTTTTTGCGATTTTACCTGCTTTCATTAATATGGTAACACTTCCACCGGTTTGATGTTTCACTCCTTCAGCCAATTCAGAAAGTCGTTCACGAATCATGCGGTCATCCGATGCTTCATCGCCTTTTTTTCGAATATCAATTTTGAACGAAAATTTCTCAACAACGTGAATCAAAATTATATCCGCTTTAAATAGTTTAGCCATAAACGTGGCATGGTCGAGAGCTAGCAAGGCTGTCTCAGAAAAATCAACCGGAATCAAAATTCTTTTTACACTGAAAGTTTCCATAAAGCTTAAGTTTTAATTGTTAATTCAATTTTGATTTACTAGTGGTACGATGCTAAACATGGGTATTTCGATACTGTTTAAAATGCTTTGTGTTGAGTTGCCGATATTCGCTGAACTACCGATTTCATGTCGGGTAATGAGCATAATCATTTCGCTTTTTACGCGTTGTGCATAGTCGGCAACAATTTCGGCAACACTTTCGTGTCCTTTAATCATGCGTATGATTTCGGCATTGCACACGATGTTATTTAGTTCTATTTCTTTTACTATACCAGCTAATTGATGTGTAGCAGTATTAACTCGGTGTTCGTCGCAAACGGGTAAAACAGAAATAAGATTGACAACTGCACCTTTCCAGGACTTTGCTAATTCTATCGTTTTTGCAATGATTTGTGTAACTGATTTTGACAAATCGATGGGTAGAATAATAGATTTGAACTCGCCGGAATACGATTTGTTTTTCACAGTTACTACCTGACAGGGCGCTCGTTTTATAACTTCCATTGCAGTGCTTCCTATTTGCATGTTGGGCTGGTTGTGTAAAGCATTAAAACCCATTACAATCATATTACAAGCTTGTTTTTTTTGAGTTTCAATAATTTGATCCACAATGGCTCCAAATTCGATTTTACAAGAAACGATTTTTTTTGAAATCGCAAGTTCTTCTTTAACGATTAAATTTAATTTATCATCGATTTTTTGCAGAAGCAAATCCGGATCACTTACTTCAAAATTTTTATATGCATCTTCCAAGTCTTCAACTATATGAAGTAAAGTAATGGAGGCATTATACAACTCAGCAATGCGGCACGATTGAGAAAAAGCAGCCAGTGATTGAGCTGTAAAATCAGTAGGAACAAGTATCTGAAATGTTGACGAAGTCATTTATTTTAGATAGTTTTGAAGTATGGCAAATGTAATGTAAAAAACGAGAACAATGAGCAAAATTCCTGAATCAGAATTAATAATCAATCCCGATGGAAGTATATTCCATCTGCACTTACACCCCGAAGACATTGGTTCTACTATATTGTTGGTAGGTGATCAAGGAAGGGTAGAAATGGTATCGAACTATTTCGACAAAATTGAATTGAAAAAACAAAACCGTGAATTTGTTACCCATACCGGAACCTTTAATGGAAAGCGTATTAGTGCAATCAGTACAGGCATCGGTACCGATAATTTGGATATTGTTGTAAACGAATTAGATGCGTTGGTTAACATTGATTTAAAACACAGAGAAATTAAATCGGTTACTAGCAGCTT
>DGQS01000179.1 GCA_002389785.1 Bacteroidetes bacterium UBA4408 | reverse complement strand
GAAGTTCTTGTGAAATTAAATGATTAGGATCTTCAACACCAATTACTGCATTGGGTTTAGCTCCATAATTATAGAGTCCAAGCTCAGTTTTAGATTCAATATTGCCATTTGCAGTATAAGTTAGTTCACTTACAAGTGTATTGTTTAATGAAATAGTCTTTAATCTATCTAAATTATCATAAGTAAAATCCTCTGTAAGATTATGCAAAACATCCGCTCTTTGAAGCATATTACCATTACGCATATCAAAAGTATAGTGCATGTTTTGAATTCCGGTTGTTTTGTTTTCTTGCAAAAATCCAAAATTTGAATACAAGTTTTCAGATGGTGCATTAGTTCCGAGTGTAAATTTAGTAAATTGTCCGGATGCACTTATATCGCCTAAACTCCAAATTGCAGCACCGTTATCGGCCCTTTTAATTTTGGTAGTATAGCCTTTTGTGTCGTATTCATATTCTACCGCAAAACCACCGGGGTAGGTTAACTTTTGTAATCTGTTATCAGCATTGTATTCGAGCAATGAAGTGTATATTTGATTGTGTACTTCTTCCACTTTTTTTACCGGGCGGTTTAACGCATCGTACTCATAGCTTACTTTATTGCCATTGGGAGCTGTAATGGATAGAGGTTGATTGATACCATTACCACTCGAAACATATTGATAATTATAAATTCCTTCGGGACTGTTTTTAAATAACAATTTTCCTGTTATAGGATCATACGAAAACGACCAATTTTGATTTTTTGCATCTTTTACTGTAGTTGGTTGGCCGTAGGCATTGTAGGTAGTTTCAACTGTTCCACTATTTAAGTCAGTTGCTTTTGTTAACCTTCCCCAGGTATATTCATAACTTTTAACCAATCCGGTTCCAGCTAAATGTGTCGATTTTAAATTACCATCACTGTAATAATCATAGCTTAATTTTGTTTGTTCATGATCTAAGGTTTCAATTAGTGCACCACTTGCATCTTGTAATTGTGTTTTAGTTTTACCATCAGGGCCTATAACTTTGGTTTTAGAAATGCCGTTGCCGGGATAACTATATTCAAAAGTAGTTTCAAGTGGATCTACAACTACTCCATCATCAGCGGTAGTTTTTTGAACACGATTAAAATTATCAAAAGTGGTGTGGTTAAAAACTATTTTAGCAATAGAAGTATTAGTTAGCATATCCATATCGTAGGGCGATGTTACATCGCAAATTCTACCATGCGAATCATAGTTTTGTGCTGAAAAAATAGTTTTACCAAATCCTTCTCCTTGCGATAAAATTTGTCGGCCAAAGGAGTCAAAAAACACTTTTGAAGATGGTGCGCCGGTGCTTTTTGATTCAACATAAAATAATGCGCGGGAAGCTACATCAAAAGGATGCAAGGGGTCAACTACATTAGGAGATACGAATTTCATTGTTGCGGTTGTGACAGAATGATCCGGACTAATGCTTTTCAATTCTCTGCCATAACCATCATAGAAAATTTCGGAAACAAGCCCGTCAACTCCTTTGCTCCAAATAGATTTTCCCCAACGAGGGTCAAGTTTTGTATAGCTCGATTGACCTAAAAAATTGACCGATTCAACCACAAATCGGCGTTTAGAATCATAAACAAAATTAGCTGTTTGTGTTGGTAAACCGGCTGATAGCACACTTGTACTGAGTAATATTCCGGTTTGTGGATCAGGTGTTAAATTGGTTACAACTTCATTGTTTGTTGTAGGGTCGCTAATGCTTTGTGTTAAAGTACCATGCGCATTATAAAAGGTTTTACTGGTGCGAGTTATTGAAGGTTGAATGTCGCGTTTAGTGATAATGGTAGTAGTCTCTATTTTATTTGGGAACCAACTTCCGGTTGTTGTAACATATGGTGTGTAATAAGCATCAATCAGTTGTAAGCCATTGTTTATGTTTTCATGCTTTTCAATTAATATTCCATTATTGTTGCTATCGTAATTGTATGTTGTAGACGTTACCGCACCGGTAATATTATCAAGAGCTGTTTCTCCGGTAAGCAAGGTTAAATGCCGGGTACCTGACATTAATGAGGTAAAATTATTGCTAAATGTGCGGTGAGTTAAAGGAATTAAATTACCTGTATTTGAAATTAGGTAGGTATTGGATTCACTTAAACTTCTCTCAAAAAAAGTTGCAGCTGTAGGGGCGTTGTGGGTTAATGACTGGCGCGTGTTGCTTACAGATGAATAAGTTTCCATTTTATCAAAACCGAGGTTGCCTAAACCTTGTTTGTGTAATTTTAATCCGGCATAGCTGTAATTGGTAAAATTAAAACCTCCAATTCCGTTTGATGATTCTAGTTTAGTAACTACATATTGGGGAATTTGAACATCAATTAATGGAAAAACAGCGCCACTACCTTTAGTATAAACAGTGCTTCCTCCATTTGAAAGGGTTTTGTAGGTAAAATGATTCATATTGCCAAAACCATCTCTACTGGATTTCAACAAACCCGCTTCGGTATTTTTATTAAAATGAATGGATGAAGTGAAACAATTACTAATATCAAGTTGGGTAATAAAAATATCTTTTCTTCCGTCTCCATCAATATCACCCAAAGTCATTTTAGGCAGTTCATCAGGATTGTTTGCGTAAAAAGTAGAATCAGCTGAATAAATTGCAGTACTGCCAACTCGATTAATAATTCCACCAATTAAATGTTCAATTCCTTTACCACAATAAAACGCATATAGTGCATAAGTAGTTCCATTGTTTTTTATTTTGATTAAATCGTCTTTGCCATCTTCATTAACATCAAGTGCAAAAAATGAACAGCTTGGCCCTGCAACTATCGTATTAGTACTGGTAATTACATGATTGTAAGCATTAAAACCGAGGCCGGTACCAAGCAATAAATTACGATTTAAGAAATTGTGTTCAATAATTGAATAATCAGTAATGCCATCACCATTGAAATCGCCTGAGATTGTATTTTCACAAGATAAACAGGCAGGTATATTGTAAAATTCTTCGCTTGTTAATCGCTGTGACCCATTCGAATTTGTTGCGGTTCCTACAGATAATTTTATAAAACACGTGCCTACAGATGAGCGCCTTGCCATGATTTCCATAGTTCCATCACCATCAAAATCGGTAGCCGAAAGAAAAGTATAATTAACGTTCGGGTCAGGTATAATGCCATTGGTAAAAGCGTGATAGGAAGCATTATTTTGAGTGAAATCATAATTTTGAGCCCATGATGCATTTTCGAAATTCCAAACTCTAAAAAGAGGAGAGCTATTGTAGTAGGGAGCTCCATGGTAAATTATTAATTCTTGGAAACCATTACCATCTATGTCAGCAAAAATATGTTGTTCATTTTTTAATATTGAAATTGGAGTCCCCATTTCAAAACCGTTGCCATTTGAGAAAAAGACATTAATTTTTATTGCACCAACTACTCCCGAAGAACCAATGGTTGAGGAGGCAATCACCAAGTCGTCTTTACCATCACCATTAATGTCAATTGCTTGTGCTATTGGAAATCTTGAACTATCGGGGAGGCTGTGAAAATCCAACAATGTACCGGCAACAGAGTAGTTACTATTTGTTGAAAATGATTCTTTCATAACCCCATCTG
>DGQS01000147.1 GCA_002389785.1 Bacteroidetes bacterium UBA4408 | reverse complement strand
GGCCCGAACCAATTAAGGATTTTGTACCTACGCAGGTTAAAAAAATAAAGGAAAAGAAAAAGGAGAAAATTGAACAAGCATCATGCACTATTGCTGCAAAGGATTTACCGTTTACTGGTCCTTCCGCAATTCCCGAAAAACAATTAATACAACCAACCACCATCATAACCGACACTGTTTCGCAAGTTAAGGAACTAGTGAAAGTTGTTCCTGTGAAGGTAAATAAAGTTGCACCGGAACATATCTACACCCACAGTTTATTTGAAAGCAACTTATTGCAAGTCCACCAAATTGAACCAAAGATTAGAAATAAAGAACACAGCGACTGGGTAACCGGAATATTGTTGTTAGTGGTGGTGATCGGTTGTATTATAAATGTTTCGTACCGCAGCAGACTTAAACAATTGTTTAATGCTTTTGCCAGTAACCGATTTGTTCATCAAATGGTGCGCGAAGAAAATGTGATGTTTCAACGTATCAACATCTTTTTATCGATGTTGTTTTTACTCATTACCTCCTTGTTTATATTTCAAATTGGCCGCTATTATAAATTGCCCTTTGCATCGAACAATGATTTTGTAAACTATGCCGTTATCCTTTTTGCTTTGTTTGCCTTTTACTTCATTAAGATATCAGCCGTAAATTTTTTAGGATTTTTATTAAAAATTGAAAGGGAAATAAAGGAATATGTTTTTGCAGTGTTTCTATACAACCATTTTATAGGACTTGGACTAATACCAGTGGTTGTGCTGCTTGCCTTTGTACCAACTATTCCTCAGCAGTTTGTTTTTATTGGCGCAGCTGTCTGTTTTATAGCTTCCTTTTTACTTCGAGCAATACGCAGCTTTGGAAATGCTTCAGGAACTTCTCGCTTTTCTGTTTTCTATTTATTTTTATATCTTTGCGCCCTTGAAATTTTACCTTTAGTGGTAATAACGAAGTTGATTATTAACATTGTATAGTTCGCGGGTAGAAAATAAATAATGTCAAAGCAATTGAAGGAACCGAACAATTTGAAGGTTAAAAGCATTCTAGTTTCACAACCTAAACCGGAATCTGATAAATCACCCTATTTTGACCTCGCTAAAAAGTGTAATGTAAAAATTGATTTCAGGCCCTTTATTCATGTTGAAGGGATTCCTGCTGCAGATTTTCGCAAAGACCGAATTAATATTTCGGAACATACAGCTGTTATTTTAACCAGCAAAAATGCCGTTGACCATTTTTTTAGAATGTGTCAGGAAATGCGTGTTTCTATTCCCGATACTCTCAAGTACTTTTGTATATCAGAATCAACTGCCTATTATTTACAGAAATATGTGGTTTACAGAAAGCGTAAGATTTTTCATGGCAAACAAACCTTTCTCGATTTAATTGATGTAATTAAAAAGCACAAAGAAGAAAAATTTTTATTGCCCTGCTCCGATAAACACAAAGAAGAAGTTCCTGAAGTTTTGGATCAATTAAATATTAATTATACCAAAGCAATCTTATACAAGACTGTTTGCAGCGACTTGAGCGACTTGGCTGATGTAAATTACGATGTATTGGTATTTTTTAGTCCTTCCGGGATAAAATCTTTATTTCAAAATTTCCCAAAGTTTAAACAAAACAAAACACGAATTGCAGCCTTTGGACCAACTACCGCGAAAGCAGTAAAAGAGGCAGGTTTAAAATTGGATATTCATGCTCCTATGCCGGCTGCCCCTTCTATGACAATGGCACTTGAACAATACATTGTTAAAGCCAATAAAGGAAAGTAAACACTTTTCAAATCAGTTTTTTATTAAATTCAGTTACTAATTTTGATCCTTTAGGGCTTAATACTGTATTTGTTTTTATTGTTTGCCTCTATGTAATTGTGGATGCCAGTTAAGTGAAGAAGAGGATACGAAAATGCCCTATGTTCAAGAAATTTAATACCCTTCGCTACACAATCAAATCCCTCAATGCCTCCTCGCATTTATTAAACTTAAACCCAAAACCTGCATTTTGAATTTTTTCACACGATACCCGGCTTCCTTCTAACAACATCACAGCCATTTCTCCTAATATGATTTTTAATACAAAAGCCGGTACATTCGGCAAGAAATAAGGTTTTCGTAAACTTTTGGCCAAAGCGATTGTAAGGTCCTTATTGTTAATGTGCTGTGGGGCTACCGCATTATAAGCTCCGTGGATAGTGTTGTCTTCTATTGCCTTTATGTACATAGCGCATAAATCGTGAATATGTATCCAGGGGAAATATTGTTTACCCGTACCAAAGGCAGACGACAAACCAAATTTTGCAAACAACTTTAATTTTTCAATGGCTCCTCCATCTTTAGCAAAAACAACACCCGTGCGTAAAACAACAGTTCTGATACTTAATTCACTGAATTTGGCAACTGAATTTTCCCATTGAAGACATGTATTTCCTAAGAAGTCTTCAGCGGCGGCATCTGTTTCCTTATAAATTTTTTCGCTTGTGTAAGCTCCATAATAGCCCACACCAGATGCTGAAATAACAGCTGAAATTTGATGCTTGCTTTTGTCCACCGAATTATATAGCAATTGCATTGATTTTATTCGGCTATCCAAAATGTTCTGCTTTTGCGCAGCAGTCCATCTTTTTTGGGCGATGTTGGCACCCGCTAAATGCACTATATAGTTTACATTTTCAAGTGCTCTTTTATCGATAAATCCGCTATTAATATTCCAGTAAAAACTATTTTTTTCATTGCAAAAAGATTTATTACTTGAAAGTATTTTACACTGGTACCCTTTAGAAAGTAATAGTTGTTGCAGGTTTTTACCAATAAGTCCTGTGCCTCCTGTAATTAGTATGGTTTTACCGATAGTCATAGCACAAATTTAGGATTGATTCATGAATAAAGTTAGTGCTTATTTAAGTAAGGCATATTACCAACTGTTAATTGCATCAGTTTTTGCTTTTCTGAGTCGCTATAGAAAGTAATTGCAGCGCCGCAATACAGGTTAAATCAAGTGCAACAATTTTTCATAAAAAAGGGCAGGAAATTCCTACCCTTTTAAACTAAACCAACAATCAAACCTTCTTACTTAAGCTATATCAATTAATCGAGAAGGCTTTTCCTTTGCTTCTTCACGTTTAGGAATAGTAATGGTTAACAAACCATTTACATATTCGGCACTGATCATATCTTTATTTACCATTTGTGGCAAATTAAAGCTACGCGAAAAAGATTCAAAGTTGAATTCCTTGCGTGTATATCCATCTTTGCTTTCTTCTATTTTATTTTCTGTTTCAGAAGAAACAGTAAGTACCGAATTGGTAACCTCCACCTTGAAATCTGATTTTTTCATTCCGGGAGCTGCTAATTCTAAAATAAAATTGTCCTTTGTTTCTTTTACGTTTGCAGCCGGCAGGGTTAATTTTACATTTGAAAAATTGTAATCAAAAAAGTCTTTTCCCAAAAGTGTGTCAAAAAAAGTGGGAATTACGGGCATGTTGCTGTTTTTAAATTTTACTAGTGTCATTTTTTATCCTCCTGATTTTTAGATTTTATTAATTTGTTTTTTAAGTCTATTGAAAACGTTTTCGCAAGAAATTTTTCAAATTAAATGCCAATCAAAAAAAAATGAATTCTTGTCATTGGGAGACTCTATTTCAAGAAATATTGACTGAAAGTATTGATTTTAAAGGCCAATATGGCAGTTGCCCTTAAAGAATTGGTAGTTTTTTATTCGTAAAAATTAAAATCTTTCACCAATAGTTGCAAATTACTTTTACCCATCCATTCATTTTCACCAATGGTATAACACATATCGAATGGCTTTTTTTGTAATAACTGCGTATAGTATTCTCCTAGGCCAAATGCTATACAAGGAAAGGAAATTTGTGTATTGCTTTGGATAGCATCCAACTTTAAATGATTGTTGCCAACCACCTTAGCAAAACCTTTATCAGTTAGGCCTTTTGAAGCAAATACCGGATGCATATTCTCGGGGCCAAAAGGTGCAAACTGTTTGAGGATGCGAAAAAACTTTGCATCAATGTCGGAGAAATCAAGCAATGCATCAATTTCGATTTCGGGAGTAAGCCATTTTTCATCCATGGTAGCAGATACCACTTCTTCGAATTTTAGTTGAAATGCTTCAAGGTTTTCTTCCTTGAGCGATAAGCCTGCTGCATACTTGTGCCCTCCGAACTGTTCGAGCAAATGAGCACAAGCCTCGATAGCATTATATACATCAAAATTTTTCACCGAGCGTGCCGATCCTGTTAGTAGGCCATTTGATTGTGTTAACACAATGGTGGGCCGGTAATATTTTTCGATGAGGCGCGATGCAACAATACCCACCACGCCTTTGTGCCAATCGGGTCGATAAAGTACGGTAGATTTTTTTTGAATTAGATGGGCATCTTCACCAATAATTGCGAGCGCTTGTTCGGTAATTAATTTGTCAATGTTTTTTCGCTCGGTATTTGTACTGTTCAAGTTGTTACCCGAAATTGTTGCATGTTGGGCAGTTTCACTAAGTAAAAGCTCCACTGCCCTGTTTCCCGACTCCAATCTACCGGCTGCATTAATGCGTGGTGCAATAATGAATACCACGTCCGAAATTGTGAGCGGTTTTTGTTGTGAAAAATTTGCAATTTCAATCATTGCTTTAAATCCCGGCCGAGGGCGCTCATTTAATTCAATTAATCCAAAGTGTGCCAAAATTCTATTTTCACCAACAATTGGAACAATGTCGGCAGCAATACTTACAGCCACCAAATCAAGATAGGCTTGCAGCATAGAAAAATCAATGTCACTTTGCGCTGCATAGGCCTGTATTAATTTAAAGCCAATTCCACAACCGGTTAATTCTTTAAAAGGATAATTGCAATCTTCCCTTTTTGGATCTAAGACAGCTATTGCTTTGGGAATTGTTTCACCAGGCCGGTGATGATCACAAATAATAAAATCAATTCCTCGACTTGTAGCATAATCAATTTTATCGACACTTTTAATTCCACAATCAAGCGCAATAATTAATGAAAAATTGTTGTTGGCGGCATACTCTATTCCCTTTATAGAAATTCCATATCCTTCACTGTAACGATCGGGAATATAATATTCAATGGCAGTATATTCCTTCTTCAGAAAACTATACATTAAAGCAACCGCTGTAGTGCCATCAACATCGTAATCGCCATAAATTAAGATTCGTTCGCCCTTTTGAATTGCTCTTCTAACTCTGCTGACTGCTGCTTGCATGTCCTGCATCAAAAAAGGATCGTGCAAGGCTGTAAGCTGCGGACGAAAAAAGCTACGGGCTTCTTCAAAATTGGTAACTCCACGTTGAATCAATAGTGTTGCAAGAACTTTGTGAATATTGAGTTCGGCAGCAAGTGTATTGGTTTGTTGTTCGGAAGGAGCTTCAGCAATAACCCAACGTTTTTTCATGCGGTAATTTTAGGTTATTAATACTATTTCGAAAATACTTCCTTTGGGTGAATTTTTTTTTACTTCAATTGTTCCATGATGAGCAACTACAAGTTTTTTTACAATGTAAAGACCGAGTCCGGTACCTTTGTTTTTGCGAGTTTCTTCATTACCAATTCGATAAAATTTATCAAAAATCAACTGCTTTTCAGCTTCCGCTATACCGCTACCTTCATCGGTAATTTGTAGTAAAATTTTGTGCTCGTATTTTTTTAGAATACAGGTAATTTGTGGAAAGTTTGGCGAATATTTAATAGCGTTTTCGTATAAGTTTGTGAGAATTGAAATAAAAGCAAAACGATCTGCTTCAAATTCAATTCCCTTTTCAATTAATAAGCTTAAACGATGTTGTTTTTGTTGCTGAAACAAAGTAGCAAGTTTATTCATTTCGCTTTCTACCAATTCCGAAAAATTTGAAACCTGCTTTAAAAGTCTAAAACTATTGTCCTCCAAACGTACTGCAATGAGCACATTCTCAACCAATGCGTTTAATCGCTCTGTATCGGCAAGTGCGTTGTGGATAATTTCGTTTTGCTTTTCTTTGGGCAAATCTCTTTTTAATAAAGTTTCGAGTTGAAGCTTTGCAGAAGCTATCGGAGATTTTAGTTCATGTGTGATGGATAACAAAAAATTCTTTTGACGCAATCCTAACTCTGCTTCCTTTTTAAAAGTTTTTCGAGTTTGCAAAAATCCGGAAATCAACAATACCAAAAAAACAGTTCCTTCACCGGCAATCATTAACCAACGTTTTTTCAATTTAGCATGTAGTTCATTTTGTGCGCTTTCAATTTCGCCTGTATCAGAAGTTTGCAATTCAATTATCTGTAGGCGTTGCTCAAGTACTTCGTTGTTCAACTTCACCATTAAATAACTCCACCAACTAAATTGAATAAACACATACACCACTAGTAAATAGAATAAAAAAAGCGGTCTAGGTCGTTTTTGTAATTGCGTCATCGTAACAAATATAATTTGTTTTGAGCAATTCCATTTTTCTACTTGTGGAATTTTGAATTATCTTGCATCAGTGAATTGTTTTGTATCAAAAACAAACAAATTTTTCGGTCTTTATTTGTGTCTCATTTAATAAATCATTCATGAAAAAAACAAGCCTCTTTGTGCTTTTTATAGTCCTTATTTCTTTTACAATTGCTGCCTTTCAAACAAAAATTGCTGCAAATAAAATGAATGCAAACTATGTGTTTCCAAAAAACGGAAGCTATGAGAAAGAATGGAAAAAAGTTGATTCATTGCAGGAAAAAGGACTTACCCGAAGTGCTCTTACGATAATTGCAGGAATTTATACACACGCAAAAGCAGAGCGTAGCACTCCTAATTACATTAGAGCAATTGTTGAGCGAATGAAATTTGAAAGCTATCTTGAAGAGGATGAATATGTAAAATCAATTGCTGATTTAGAGAATGAAATAGCTACCTCTTACTATCCCGCAAAGCAATTAATTTATTCGATTACTGCTGAAATATACTGGCGTTATTATCAAAACAACCGTTGGACCTTTTTAAATCGTACCGAAACAAGACAGTTTGAAAACAAAGACATCCGCACCTGGGATTTGAAAAAAATATATGAGAAGGTAAGTTACAATTACCATCAATCGCTCACACAAACCGAAAGAAGCAAGCAAATAACTTTAAGCTCTCTAGATGCCCTTTTGCTAAAGGAACCTGGTTCGCAAAAACTACGACCCACTTTATATGATTTACTGGCTCATCGTGCAATAGACTTTTTTATGAATGAAGAATCAGGGTTGATTAAGCCCGCGAATTCCTTTGCTCCTAACAGCCAAGAATATTTTGGTTCGGCTAAAGATTTTTGCCAACTGGTTGCTGAATCACCTGATTCAACTTCACGATTATTACAAACGGTAAGACTTTTACAGGATGTATTGTATTTTCATTTAAAAGACAAAGATCCTCAAGCTTTGGTTGATGTTGATTTGAAGCGATTAAGATTTGTACGAGAAAACAGCAGTCATCTAGAAAAGGACAGTCTTTATTTGCAAGCTCTTAGGAACATTGAACAAACTTATTCAACACATTCGTGCAGCGCCGATGCTAGCTTTTTAATTGCCAGCTATTATTGGGAAATGAGCAATGCTCAAGTCGATAAGCGGACTAGCGCAAGTTTAAGAAAAAAATGTATGAGCTTGTGTGAAGCTGTATTGATGCAATTTTCTGCTAGTGATGCAGCTAAAAACTGTTCCTATTTAAAGGCGCTATTACAAGAAAAGGAATTGGGTTTAACACTTGAAGATGTTAATATTCCTAACAAACCCATATTGGGATTGCTTCGATTTAAGAATGTAACTAAAGCCTATATCAAAATTGTAAAATTAGCTGCAAGTAATGAAACTGATTTAGATCGCGGGCTTACGCTTGAGATGCAAAAAACATTATTAAAACAGGAAGGTGTCGCTAATTGGTCGATAGCCTTACCACAAGAACTCGATTATTTGGAACATACCTGTCAAATTGCTATACCAATGTTAGCGGTTGGGCACTACTTACTATTTGTTGGTAGTGATCCGGAATTTAATTCTATAAAAAATGGATTGGGGCATAGTAGTTTTTGGGTAAGCAACATTGCCTATATTACACAACGAAAACAAGATGGAAGCTACGAAGGATACACTTTAAATCGAGAAAGTGGTGGGGCACTCAGCGATCTTTCATTACGCATGTGGTATGAAACCTACGATCAAAAAAGTAGGACCAATAAATTTATTTTAGGAAACTCATTTACTACCGACGCACAAGGACATTTTGAAATTCCAGCAAATGAGAACCACCGCAATTTTTATTTAGAAATTGAAGACCCTAAAGGAGATCGACTTTGCAGCGATTATGGCTTTTATCATTACAAAAATTATGAATCGCACAGTCAACCATTTGAACAAACTTATTTTTTCACCGACCGAAAAATCTATCGTCCCGGTCAAACTGTTTATTTCAAAGCCTTGTTATTAGAGAAGGATGGCGAAGCATCGAAAATATTAGTGAATAAACAAACCGAGGTAACTTTTAACGATGCCAACGGTCAAAAAATAAGTTCGCTTCAATTGCTTACAAACGAATACGGGTCTTGTCATGGTAGCTTCACGATACCCACCGGAAGGTTGAATGGTCAGATGTACATCGCTACACAATCGGGGAGTTGTTACTTTTCGGTAGAGGAATATAAACGGCCTAAATTTGAGGTGAATTTTGATGCATTAAAAACATCCTACTTACTTGGCGAAAATGTTACTGTGCAAGGAAAGGCTATCAGCTATTCAGGAGTTTCCTTGGGCGGTGCGAAGGTTAGTTACCGGGTTGTGCGTAAAGCTGTGTATCCAGTTTGGTGGGGATTTATGCGGTATTTTCCAATGAATCAATCAGAAGTAGAAATTGGGAATGGAATTACTACAACTACTTCGGACGGAGCTTTTTCAATTTCTTTTAATGCGCTGCCCGATTTTACACAAAACAATAGCAAAGATTTAACATTTAACTTCTTGGTTTATGCCACTATCACGGATGTAAATGGAGAATCGCATAGTGCCGAAAAAATGATTACACTAGGCAATACTGCTTACAATTTATCGGCTTCATTTCCAGCCTTAGTTGACAAAGAAAAAGAAGTAAAAATTAAGTTACAAGCAAGCAACTTAAATGGTGAATACGAGGTTGCAAAAGGAACTGTTAGGATTTATAAATTAATACAAGCTGCAAAAGTTTACCGCGAACGAAGGTGGGATCTTCCTGATTCTTACTTAATGAATAAATCTGAATTTGAGGCACTTTTTCCCTATGATCAATATTCCGACGAGGCGAATAAATACACTTGGGAACGCAGTGAAATGATGGAAGAAATTGCCTTCTCAACAGATACGACTCTAGCAAAAAATTTAGCAGGAGAAGTGCTACTTCGCTCAAGCAAAAATTGGGAACAAGGCGAATATTTTTACGAAGCAACTTCGTATGATAAAAATAATAAAGAGGTAAAAGTTCAAAATTATTTCACGCTTTATTCATCACTCGACAAAAAGGCAACAGGTGTAGAACTGCTAAATTTTTCGATGCTGAAAGATGCCGGTGAGCCCGGAGAAACTACACAAGTTTTGGTTGGAACAGCCGAAAAAGAACTTTCCCTTTTAGTCGAGCTGGAATGTAAAAACGAAATCATTAAACGTGAATGGCTAAAATTGTCGGCTTCACAAAAAATAATTGACATTCCTTTAGAAGAAAGTTATAGAGGAAATTGTGCAGTACATATTACAGCAATTAAGCAAAATCGATTGCTGAAGTATACCTCGATTATTACGGTGCCCTATACCAATCGGGAGCTGGATATTCAAATAGAGACCTTCAGAAACAAATTGAAACCAGGAGAAACAGAAGAATGGAAACTAAAAATTCGCGATAAAAAAGGAAATAAAGCCAGTGCTGAATTAATCGCTGCTGTGTATGATGCATCGCTGGATGCTTTTGCTGCGAATTCATGGATGGTTAATTTATATCAGTCCTATTATTCAACACGAAGCTGGGATGCAGGTGCGTCATTTAAGTTAAATTCGATTGCTGCTTATGGTAAGGATTGGAATATTTACCCTACACCCTTTAACAGACAATACGATCACTTAAATTGGTTTGGATATGAAGGATATAATTCCTTTGGTTTAACACGAGATGCGTATACTTCGGATAGGTCGGTTAGAACATTGGCAATGCCGAATGCGGGAGGTGCAGCTCCAATGGCAAAGGCTGAAGCTGCTATGGAAGGTTTTACAGAACAATCAAAACCGCTGATTCAATCTAACACAAAATCGAAAGAAACATCTCAAGATGCTCAAAATTCAAATACATCTAAAACACCGGTGGTGAAGCTTCGTAGCAATTTTAATGAAACCGCTTTTTTTTATCCTCAACTTGAAACCAATGAAGTAGGTGATGTGTTGGTAAAATTTACTTTACCTGATGCGTTAACCCGTTGGAAACTTTTGGGCTGGGCGCACAGTAAAGATTTAAAAACGGGTTCAATTACAGCAGCGTTTCAAACGCAAAAAGAACTGATGATTGGTTTATTAGCACCACGATTTTTTAGAGAAGGTGATAGCATTTTATTGCGCGCAAAAATTGAAAACATGAGTGATCAAGACCAGCAAATACGGGGGAATATTCGTTTCATCAATACTTCAACACAACAAGATATAACCCAGCAATTGTTGATTAAAGAAAGTGCTGAGAAAAAATGTTCTATTCAGAAAAATGGCAATCAGGTAATTCAATGGAAAGTAAAAATCCCACAAGGTTTTGAAACTATTAGTTGCCTTGTTACTGCTAATTGTGCGGGTTATTCGGATGGTGAAGAAGTAACTATACCTGTATTGAGTAATAAAACGATGGTGGTTGAAAGTATACCTCTGTCACTAAGAGGAAAGGAGCAAAAATCCTTTTCATTTCCTTCACTTCTTACGCAAAACAATCAAAGTAAAACATTGCAAAATTACTCTGTAACACTTGAGTTTAGCTCAAACCCTGTATGGTATGCAATTCAAGCATTGCCGTATTTAATGGAAAGTTCAACAGCCTGCTCTGAACAATTGTTTTCGCGCTATTATGCAACTAGTATTGCTGCACATTTAGCCAATTCTTCACCTAAAATAAAACGTGTATTTGATAGTTGGAAAAGCGCTGAAAATTCCGGTAACAAAGAAAGTTTACTTTCTTCTTTGGAAAAAAATACAGAATTAAAAACGCTGTTATTGGAAGAAACGCCTTGGGTTATGCAGGCAAAAAATGAACATGAAAGAAAACAACGTTTAGGATTGCTGTTCGATTTAAATACACTTTCGAATGAAACTGAAAAAGCACTGTCCCAGTTACAAAAAATGCAATTACAAAATGGTGGATGGCCTTGGTTTGAAGGCATGCAGGATGATGCATACATTACTCAACATATCGTAGCAGGATTAGGTCATTTGGATCATTTGGGAATTAAAATTATTCATACGGACCCACAACTTTATGAGTCAATTAAAGCGGCTGTAGCATATATGGACACTCGAATGCGTGAAGAATATGACCAGTTATTAAAGTATTCGTCAAACACCATGAATGAAAATCATTTGAGTTATGCGGCTATACATTATTTGTATTCGCGCAGTTATTTCAAAGAAATTGCTTTATCTCCTTCTGCAAAAATTGCCTTCGCTTATTATAAAGGTCAGACTGAAAAATATTGGCTAAAAAACAATCGCTATTTACAAGGTATGATTGCACTTTCCTTGCATCGATACGGCACCAAAAATGTAGCAACTTCAATACTTGCATCTCTTAAGGAAAATGCACTCTTTTCGGAGGAGTTTGGAATGTATTGGAAAGACAATACAGCCGGCTACTATTGGCATCAAGCACCTATTGAAACTCAAGCTCTTTTAATGGAAGCCTTTGACGAAATTGCGAACGATGCCCTATCAGTTGAGGCAATGAAAGTGTGGTTGTTGAAAAACAAACAATGCAATGATTGGAAAACTACACGTGCAACTACGGAAGCTTGTTATGCCTTATTGAGAAGAGGTACAGATTTTTTAGCGCAAGAAAATGAGGTTGAAATAAAGATTGGTAGTTATGATTTAACTACTGCAACTATTGAAGATAGTAAAAAAGAAGCCGGTACAGGTTATTTCAAAACGAGTTGGCATGGAAACGATATTAAATCAGATATGGGTACAATTTCAGTAAAACCTGCGGCAACAAATTCTTCGAATCAATCACTTATGTGGGGCGCTGTTTATTGGAATTACTATGAAGAATTAACTAAAATTAAACAATCAACCTCGCCATTGCAGATTAGTAAAAAAGTATTTTGCGAAAAAAATTCTCCAACCGGGCCCTTTCTTGAACCTATCACACTGAATTCTGTAGTAAAACCCGGAGATAAATTGGTAGTGCGAATTGAAATACGCTCAGACCGAGAAATGGAATATGTACAATTAAAAGATATGCGAGCTTCAGGATTAGAGCCAGTTTCGGTTATTTCTACCTATACCTATCAAGATGGTTTAGGATATTACGAAAGTACGAAAGATGCGTCCACAAGTTTTTACTTTTCACATATTCCACGCGGAACACATGTTTTAGAATATACCTTGCGTGCTTCCCACAGTGGAAATTTCAGCAATGGAATTACCAGTATTCAATGCGCCTATGCTCCTGAATTTACAAGTCACTCCGAAGGAATTCGAATTGAAATTAAATAAATTCGAATTATTCAAAAGAAGGAACTTTGGCTTCAGTGGTTTTAATAAATCTTAAACCAACTAAAATTTCGTGGGTACCGCTGCTGTAGTTCTTAAGGTTAGAGAAGGTAAAGTCGTGTGCATAGGCAAAAGTAATGTGCTTTTTTATACACAAGCCTATCATAGCGCTATAGGCATCAAGACTTCTATAAGCGCCTCCAAGCCAAATCAACTCACGGTATGAAACTTTTAATCCTGCATCTATTTGCGTAGGTACCGGTTTAAGCACTTTTACCAATACTGATGGCTCAATTGTAAAGTCTTCGTTCGGACGATAACGATAAGCGCCATTTATAAAATAGTGGTCTTCGAGTTTAGAGCCAATACTACTATTGCTATTGTATAAATTAAGCTTGTTTTGCACAAGTTGAGGGGCACTAAAACCAATGTTAAACTGCTTTGAATACAAATTTAATCCAAAGCCGAAATCAGGCAATAAAACTGACTGCAAACTACCATCCAAAGCCACATCGGCATCGTCGTGCAAATTAATTTTTGAACCATCTACCGTAAATTGTAACAAGCCGGCAGACAACCCCATACCCAATTTTATTTGTTCGTTAATTTTTAAGTGATACGTATAACTACCATAAATACCCGTACGACGTGTTGGGCCTGTGATATCTGTAAACAAATAACCCCCTACTCCTACTTTTCTTGATTTTAATGGACCATCAACACTTAGAATATAAGTTCGTGGAGCATCAGTAATTCCTTTCCATTGATAGCGGTTATTGCTTTTAGCTTCAAAAAAATCGTTTTTACCTCCAGATCCCGGATTTAATAAAAACTCATTCATCATGTACTGTGTATAAAGCGGCATTTGTTGTGCTCTTAGCTGGGTTACAGCACATATGATAACTACTAGTATGGTAAATTTTTTCATCGTTTTAACGCATTATAGTTATTGGGCCTGTTATATTTTCAGGATTCGCTTCATCGTGTAAATTAATCACATAATAATAAGTTCCTACAGGTAAATCCTTGCCTTTGTATTTACCATCCCATTTTTCGGTATATCCCGGAGAGCTGAATAATTTTTCACCCCAGCGGTTATAAACTTCGACTTCACAGTTAGTGTAAGCTTCTATACCGTCTATTTCCCAAACATCATTTTTTCCGTCACCATTTGGCGTAATCCCATTGTTTACAAAGATAGTTGGCAGAACGTTGATGGTAATTGAGTCGGAGCTGAAACAACCGTTTGGATTAGTTACTTTTACTATATAAGTAGTGGTAACTTTAGGAGTTGCTATAGTTGAAACAGATGCAGTGTCGGTTAAATCGAGTATTGGCGACCAGCTATACGTGGCACCATTAGCACCTCCTGTTGCAATGAGTTGAACAGGTGTTCCAACAATAACAGTTTGATCGGGCCCCAGATCAACATCCGGCAAGGCATTTACATATATAGAAACAATATCAGAATCTGAACACAATCCATTGTAAGCAACCAATAAATAATCGTTTGCACCTACTACAGGACTTACCACTACAGCAGCTGTATTATCAAGTAAAGTAAGAGAAGGATATTTAAACCATTTGTAAGTAGTTCCGCCATTTCCTACCAATGTAATTGAGTTAGTAAAACACAAGGTATCATCAGGGCCGGCGCTTGCTTGAACAACAATCAAAGCATTTACAGTATCTGAGTACAAATAATTACATCCATTGGCATCAGTAATAGACACATGGTAGATTCCGGGAATTACTCCGTTAAGGTCTTCTGTAGTAGAAGCATTTACATCATCCCACAAGAAACTGTAAGGTGGAACACCACCTGATGGACTTAAGTCTATTGATCCATCGGGTGTATTGCTACATTGAGCACTGGTAGTAGTTGAAGTCGCAGATATTTGCAAAGGAGTATTAATAACCAAAGTAGGCGAAATCGTATCACAGCCATTAGCATCGCTTATTGTAACAAATAAATTTCCATTCGGAATATTTGAAATAGTTGCAGTGGTATCACCTGTACTCCACAAGTAAGAATAAGGAATAGTTCCTCCCGAAGGAATTACACTTATAGAACCGGTACTATCGCCAAAACAAAGTACATTGTTTATTTGCGACAAACTAAGGACAATAGGACTGGGTTCGCTGATAGCAATTTGCTGAAATCCTTTACATCCTAAATTATCCGTGGCTTCTACTATATAATTTCCGGCACAAAGGTTTGTAAGTGCAGGAGTGGTTTGATTGCCCGGCGTCCATGAATAGGTGTAGCCCGGGTTAACTCCACTTGCAACTGCTGTAATTGATCCATTGCAAGAACTGGCACAAGTTGAATTAGTAGCGGTGTAAGTGATAGCAGGTCCGGTGCTATTAGCTAAAGTGGTAGTATCAATTTGTGCACATCCATTAGCATCCGTAATAGTAGCTACGTAAATTCCAGGGCATAAATTTGAAATAATTGCATTTGCAGGATTGGCAGGAGACCATGCATAAGTATAGGGCAATTGACCGCCAGTAACAGTAAGTGCTAATGTTCCATTACATTGACCACAATCGGGGTTCGTTTTAGTAAAAGAAACTGAAACAGTAACTGCTGCACTAATGGTTACGCTTACAGTTGTAACACACCCATTTGTATCCTTCACTTGATAATTATATGAACCAGCACACAATCCTGTTAAAGAAGTACTTGTAGAACCATTGTGCAACCAAAAATAAGTATAAGGTCCATTACCTGACAACACCGAAATAGTGGCCGTTCCATTACAGCTACCTGCACAAGTTTCATCTGTTTTTGCAACCGAAACAAGCGGGCCGGTAGAATTACTAATACTTACATTTTTATTTTGAGAACAGCCCGCAATATCGGTCACCGAAACCATGTAAACTCCGGCGCATAAACTATCGGCAAAAAGTCCAACATCGCCATTACTCCACAAAACAGAATTGGGCAAAACACCTCCCGAAGGGATGATGGTTGCACTACCATTGCACGAACCACAACTTGCATTAACGGTATTACTGATACTAAATAAAATTGGTGGAGGTTCAGATATATTAACAGTATTAATGGTTTTGCAACCGGCATTATCTGTAACAGTAACGCTATACTGTCCTGCACACAAACCGGATACTGCTGAAGTAATTTGTCCACCCGGAGTCCAACTGTAGGTAAAAGGTGAGTTTGTACCACTAATAATAGCAGTGGCTGTTCCATCACAAGCACTATTACAATGCGCATCAGTAAAACTAACGGATACGCCTGGACCGTTTGAATTATTGACTGTAAATTGTTGGGTATAGGTACATTGTCCGGCATCCGTCATGTGCAAGGTGTAAATGCCAGCACTTAAGTTGGAAATGGTAGCAGTTGAAGCTCCGCCGGGAACCCATGAATAAGTATATCCGCCAGCTCCTCCGCTTGGATTAACAGTTATGGATCCATTTGACAATCCACAATTGGGTTGAATTATGTTTGAATTGTAATTAATGATTGTTGCAGCATTTATGGTTACTGATGAAGAAAAAGTACAGCCCAGCGAGTCTGTAACAGAATAATCATAAGTTCCAGCGCATAGTCCGGTTAAGGAAGCGGTTGTTTGTCCTCCTTGCAACCAAAAATAACTGTACGGAGGTGTACCATTTGTTACAGTTAAATTGGTTGTTCCATCGCATAAATTATTACAAGTTTCATTCGTAAAATTAGCGGTAACTTGTGGAGCAGTTGTATTACTAATATTTATATTAAGTGCAGCCTTACACTCAGAAAAATCCTTCATAAAAACGGAATATAATCCTGCACATAAATTTGCAGCAAAGGCACCCGTATCCCCACTACTCCAAAAAATGGTATATGGCAAAGTACCTCCGTTTGGCAACACGGAAGCAGTTCCGTCGCAATTTCCACAACTGGCGTTGGTAGTGTTTGAAATACTAAAGACCACTGGTGTTGGTTCATTTATTATTAATGAAGAAGTACTTTTACAATTATTTGCATCATTTACAGTAATGAAATACGTTCCGGCACAAAGTCCATAAACAGTGTCACTGTTCTGACCGGTATTCCATTGAAAGCTATACGGAGGAGTTCCTCCAAATGAAGCTATAAAGCCACCGCCATCACAATTCCCGAAACAAGTGGCATTATTCGTTGTATGTGAAATTGTTGGCGCATTGGTGTTATTTAATGGAATCGCTACTAAGTTGCTACATCCATTACTATCAGTAATAGCTACCGAATAAACTCCCGCACAAAGTGAATTAAGTGTAGCACTCGTTTGTCCATTATTCCATGAATAAACATATGGAGCTGTTCCACCGGTTGGGTTCAAGGTAATGGATCCATCACAAACACCACAAGCTGCATTTGTAAAGGTATAGCCAGAGTTAAATGGAGATGGTTCAAGAATGGTTACAGATGATACTCTTTTACATCCATTGGCATCGATAATTTCAAAATCGTAGGTTCCGCTGCATAATCCAGTTACGCTATTTGTTGTTGCACCAGTTTGAAGCCAGAAATAAGTATATGGAGCTAATCCTCCAATTGGTGTTATCGTTGCTGCACCATTGCATACACCATTACAAGTAACATCTGTTTTAACAATAATTTCAGAACTTGGACCAGTTGAATTGGAAATGTTAACATTGCTCACAGAGAAACAACCGGTGTTATCGGTAACACGCACAGAATAAGTTCCGGCGCATAATGAATTAACTGAGAACGAAGTTTGATTTACACTCCATAAATAGGTATAACTTCCCGACCCTCCTGCTCCACTTACGCTGGCAGTACCATCACATAATCCACAAGTTGCATTAGTAGAAGTGGTGATGGCTTGAACTTGTGTTGGTTCAACAATTTGAATCGTTTCAAAAACGACACAACCTTGTGCATCCGTAATTTTAGGGAAATAGGTACCCGGACAAAGATTCGTTATACTATCAGTACTTAATCCTCCTGGAGTCCATAAATAAGTATAGGGT
>DGQS01000081.1 GCA_002389785.1 Bacteroidetes bacterium UBA4408 | reverse complement strand
CATCATGTGAAGCAGGCCAGCCCAGGGTTTAGACTCCGCTCAACCTGACCCAAATTGTGTTTGTTTTTTACCTTTTCAAATTAAAACCTTTTTAAAATTTCAAAAAAAACAGGTCATCCAGAGCGCAGTAGAAGGAGCGCGTGCTCGAAGGAGTATCTCACCTACAGAATTAAAACGAAGAGAAAAATTAAAATTGTTAAACAAATCATTGCAAAACTTGCTTATGAAAAAATTAAACCTCCTTCACTTTTCGCTCGGCTTCCAATTGTTGCAGCAAGGCAATCTCTTTGCTAGTTAAATTTTTTGGTAACAAGGCTTGTACCTTAATATACAAATCACCAAACTGATTATCTTTTCCAAACAGTGGCATTCCCAAACCTTTTAAACGTAGCACTTTCCCATTTTCAGTTTCTTTTGGGATGTCTATTTTCATGCTTCCTTTTAAAGTTCTTACAATTGCTTTACCCCCCAATATCAGTGTATAAACATCAATGGGAGCTGTTGCATTTAAATCAGCTTTTTCTACTTTAAAATGGGGGTGTTCGGGTATATGAACCGTTATTAATATGTCGCCGTTTACCGCGCCACCGCGACCTTTACCACCTTTGCCTTTCATGCGAAGCGTCATGCCATCGCTAACACCCGGTTTAATTTTAAATTCAAAAACAGTTCCGTTTACTTGCAGTTGACGACTTGTTCCTGTATATGCTTCTTCTAATGAAATGCTACAATCTGCTGTATAGCTTTCGCCTTTTTGTGGACCTTTCGCCGAACTAAAGGAGGAGGCTCGCCCTCCAAAAATAGACTCAAAAAAGTCAGAAAAGTTAGCATCTTCTGCCGTGCTATCGTGGTAAGCCCCTTGGTTATAAAAGCCACCCGTGTTTCCGGAAGTGTTGCCTTGCCATTTGCTCCAATCAAAATTTTCGGATCCTTTATTACGCTGTTGGTATTGTTCGTAATTGTTCCGCAACTCTTCATATTTGGCTCTTTTGGCAGGGTCGCTCAATACCTCATTGGCCTCATTAATTTCTTTAAACTTTTCTTCGGCAGCCTTGTTTCCTTCATTTTTATCAGGATGATAACGAATGGCCAATTTTCGGTAAGCCTTCTTTATTTCATCTGTGCTAGCTGAAGGCGAAACACCAAGTACCTGATAATAGTCTTTGTATTCCATGTTTCATAGGTGCATTATTCTTGAAGAGCAAGCAATGGAACATGCGAATGAAATGCAAGGTGCTTGGTTATGCTTTTATTAAAAATTCGATGTAATAAACTATGATGATGCGGCACAGTAATTAATAAATCCGCATCGTGCGAATCAATAAATTTATTCATTTCATCGGCTATATCCCCTGTGTTGGGTAAAAAATGTAGACTATGTTCGGTAGTACTTAATGCATTTTCGAGTTGTATTCCATTTACCGCTTTCTCAAAAGTAACGCCTACACTGGGTTTTTCTAAATTTAATACCAACAGTTTTGCTCCAAATGCATGCACATATTCTTTTAACGAAGCGATTACTTTTGCTGAAACTTCTCGCTTGTAGTCGCATGCAAAAACTAGTACAGCAGGTTTTTTAAAAGTTGCTTTTGGTGGCACTACAATCATCGGAACCCCCGATTTACGAATCACTCCCATCGTATTACTTCCTAATACATATTCACTAACCTTTCCGCCACCGCTGATTCCCATTATTACTAAATCCACTTTCTTTTCAATAGCCGTAGTCACAATTTCATCTACTGCAAAACCAATTTTTACTTCGCATTCAATGTTCGAATTCAAACTAATTTGCTTACTTAAATCGCGTTTAAAATTTTCGAGCAAGAGCATGTTTTCTTTCTCCAAATCTATATCGGGGATTAATACCGCATCATACTCTGAACTTGGAATGGGTGGATGATACGCATGAAATAAAGTTACTTTTGCCGAAAGTAATTTTGCAAGTTCACATGCGTATATCGCTGCACCAACCGAAGTTTCACTATAATCAACAGGAACAAGAATTGTTTTCATGAGATTTTTTTTAAAACTATAATTAATTAATCCAAAGGCTTATTTAAACATTGTAAGCCGGGTAATAAAATCGTGTGCTTAATTGAATAACTGCGTTCTATTGCTAACAGTAAATCCTTTAAGAGCTGGTCAAGTTTGATTAAATAGTGAGGTTTTTTTTCCGTTGTAAATAATCTTTTTAACTCTTTTATAGTTTGTTTAAGTCTTTGCTGAATTATTTTCTGTTTGTAATTACTACTCAATAATGGACCTTCTAATTTCCACTTAATTGCTGAACAGGGTTCACTTGTATTTGAAGTAAAAACAATTGCTTTTTTTAGTGTAGGCAATACTGCAATCGATTCTTTTAATTGATGCTGCAGAATTTCATTTTTTAGCTCCTGCAATAGCGAAGTTACAACAATTAATTCATTCGAATTTTTAAATTGAGATATACCTGTACTTTCAAGGTGAAACGATAATTGCTCCAACTTACGCTCAATTAAAGGATGTAAAGTTTTGCTGATACTTTCACACAAATCAATTACTTGTGCTCTGGTAAAATGAGGAGAAGGTAGGATGGCCATGCTTTTTCTTTTTACCAAAACTAGTTCAAAGTGAAAAAGCACACCATGATGGTGGTCAATTCAACTTATGACCAAAATCATGAATTCAAAATTATGTAGGAAAATCAACCGGTTGAGCTACAGATT
>DGQS01000089.1 GCA_002389785.1 Bacteroidetes bacterium UBA4408 | reverse complement strand
TTGGAACTACTCCTTTTACTACCGTTGAAACAACCCTTAACCAAATCGAAAGTTCAGGAATTTGGAATTTCTTAGGTAAAATTGGAGATGCTAAAAACAAAGAAAATATGAGCGTTTCTACTATTTCTGAAAAAACAGTAAAAACCATTACTTCTGTTACAACCACACCATCTTCAGTTGACACAGATGTTACAACCGAAACAAGCAGTAAGTCTTATGCACCTAATGAATCAGTTCAAGTATGGAAGCTTATTGAGTTGAAAAACAAAGAGATGAAGGGTGAAATTCAGATAGATAATTCTACCGTGAACAGCAGTACTTCTACCACTGAAAAACGAAACGGAACTATTTCAATTACCTTAAAACAATAAGTATTTTTCATTCAGTTTTTGAAAAGACCTTCTATATGAAGGTCTTTTTTTTTGTCTAATCTTGAACTTATTCAGTTTCCTTTTTTTAATCTTAGGATGATGGTATGATAGGAATTAGACATCAGAAATAAATCACGTATTTATCAAATCCATTTTAATTTGTCTTCTAAAGAAGAGTTAATGCAGCAATTGAAATATGCTAGTTCAAAACAAATAAACTAAAGCTTGACTGAGATAGCATTCAGATAAAATATCTTCAACTATTTCAAGATGAGTCTGAACAATCTGAAGTCCTTTTTTTATAAGGGTACACTTTTTTTTGTGTCAACCTATTTCTGGATGAGGCATTACATCAAATAAAAAAAGCTGCCCAATAAGCAGCTTTTTTCATTAGTATGGTATTCTTAAATTTATTTTTTCTTCAAACTATCTTCATATTTCATGCGGTTCACCAAGAAATCTTCAATTTGCGAAACATCCAGTTTTTTTGCAATAATTTTTTTGTTGCTATCTAAGATAAAAACTTGAGGAGTGGAGCTGATATCAAAATCGTGGCGAAAATTATTGTGTAAATAAGGGTCGCCAACATTGACCCAATTGAGTTTTTTCTCACGAATAAATTTTTTCCATTTATCCACTTCTACCTCTGTACATACAGCAAACACTTCCATACCAACCGACTTCAAATTATCATAGGTTTCTTGCATCTTTGGCATCGACTTTTGGCAATGACTGCAATCCGGATCCCAAAATAATAATACCGTAAAACGAGCATTAATAGCATATAGCGAATGAAACTTTCCTAAGGTATCTTCTAAGTTAAGCGGCATACATTGCTGCCCAATTAAGATAGGTTTTAAAATGCGTGCACGATCTTGTATTTTAAATAAAGCAGTGCTGTCCATCCAGGTAGCCTGATCGTGGGTGTAATACTTATCAACCATATGCACAAACACAGCATCCATACCCATAATTTTTGAAACTTCATAGGTACTGGTAATGTAGTAAACCACATATTTAAACACTTCTTTATTTGCACGAGCTTTTGCAACTATAAAATCAGCTTCTTTATTAATTGAATCAGGAATCTGCATTACCAACTTTTCCATGTACTGATTTAATTTACCATGAAAAATAGGAGTTCTCAACAAACGGTCATCACTAAAATCAACATTGTCGAAAAAATGCTTTTTGTAATAGCGGTATGCAAACGTACTATCGAGTTGACCATTTGCAAGTTTTGGAGTTTCAGGAATTTCCGGCTCTTCGGTAGCTTTAAAGATTTGCGATAACATGGTTGTACCATGCTCCTTGATGTAGGTGAGTTTGTAATTTTTTACGGCATCGTCAATTTTTGTAATGCGGCTCAAAATAGCTTTGGCCGAATCAGGCGAAGTTGATTTATCCTGATACTTCATGCGCAAAGGCTCCACGGCTTTTTGTTGGCGGGTAATAAAGGAAAGATACTTATAAAATAAAATATTGTCATCGCTTCCTTTGAATTTAGTCCCTTCAATAAAATCAAGCGTATCGGCTTCAAATGAAAACTGTTGGTCTTTATCCAACAACAATTCAAAATACTTTTTATTAGGCAATACAAATAAGTAAATACCACCCGGTAAAAGTTTGTTCTTTTTAAAAACTCCTTTACCGTTTTCATCTACCATGCAACTATCTTGTATGTATTGCTTGTCGCCAAAGTAATTACCAAGCATGCATTTCGAGTTTTTTAATCCTTTAATTTGAAAGTTGATCTCGTATGTATCAGCAGCCTTAGCGGAATAACTACATAAAATGAAAATCGCTGCAACAAAACCGTAAATTTTTTTAGTCATAGTATGCTTCGTTATGGGTGTGAAATAGTTTAAATAATTGTTGTTTAATTCTAATAGTAATGAATAGTTAGACTAAAATTTAAGCCCGACAAAAGTATAAATTAATGGCTAAATTATTTATTTTAAAAATTGCTAATTTGCTGTTTCTGCCGGATGTAAGTGTTTTTATAAAAAATTAACAGAGCTGCTATGCAACTTGGGCTGCTATTCGATTCGGCTTTCTATCAACAAAATTGATATTCTTCACGCGAAACAATTGTTTTTTAGTTTCTTTGTAACAGCACAATTTTTTATATATGATGCCCAAAAGTTGGTTTTATTTTATTGGCATACTGCTGCTGGCTGCATCCTGCAAGTTGAAGCCGTTAGAAAACGACAAAAACAAAACTGTCTTTCGCTACAACGAAGCATTTCCTATTACCTCTCTGGATCCTGCATTTACCCGAAGTGTTGAAAACATTTGGGCAGTTAATCAACTTTTTAATGGATTGGTGCAGCTCGATGAGAAACTTGAAGTAAAGCCATGTATCGCTAAATCATGGTCAATTTCACCGGATGGTTTAGTGTATACTTTTACCTTACGTAACGATGTGTATTTCCACGACCATGTGCTTTTTCTCAACAACAAAGGTCGTAAAGTTAGAGCATCTGATTTTGTAAACAGCTTCTTGCGTATTACCGATAAAGATATTGCATCACCCGGTGCTTGGGTTTTTAACTCTATTGATCGAAGTTCTAATAGTAATTACAAAGGATTTATTGATGTAAACGATACTACCTTAAAAATATTTTTATCAAAACCATTTCCTCCTTTTTTGGGATTGTTATCCATGCAATATTGCTCTGTGGTACCGATCGAAATTGCAAAATATTATGGTCCCGATTTTAGAAACCATCCGGTTGGTACAGGACCCTTTCAATTTAAATACTGGAAAGAAGGTGAGAAGCTGGTACTTCTAAAAAATCCACATTATTTTGAACAAGAAAATGGTAAACAACTTCCGTATTTAGACGCCGTTGCCATTTCTTTTATTAAAGACAGGCAATCAGCATTTTTAGAATTCATTAAAGGGAATTTCGATTTTATGTCAGGTTTGGATGCCAGCTATAAAGACGATATCTTAAATAAAGATGGCAGCCTTAACGGAAAGTATTACGGTAAATTTAAAATGACCAGCATTCCTTACTTAATGAGTCATTACATAGGTTGCTTGGTGGACGAAAAATTGCCTCAAACCAAGGATAGTCCGCTAACTAACAAGTTGGTACGACAAGCAATAAACTATGCAATCGATAAAAAAAAGATGATTACTTATATCCGTAACAACATTGGTATAGCTGCCAATTCAGGATTTGTTCCAATTGGGTTACCCTCTTTTGACTCGGTGAAAGTAAAAGGATATAGCTTTCAACCCGACAAAGCCAAAGCATTGATGCTGCAAGCCGGTTACAGTGAAAAAAAACCATGTCCTAATATTAAATTATACACTTCTGCATTGTATAGTGATATGTGTGAGTTTGTACAAAATGAACTGCGAAATGTTGGCATAAGCGCTAGTGTTGAAGTTACTTCATCAGCCACCTTAAACGAAATGGTAGCTCAATCGGATGTTAATTTTTACCGCAAAACCTGGCAAGCCGATTATGCCGATGCCGAAAATTATTTAGCGCTTTTTTACAGTAAAAACTTTTCACCTGCAGGCCCAAATTATTCGCACTATAGTAATGCAACTTACGATCGTTTGTACGAGCAGGCCCTGGCAGAAACCAATTCCGAAAAGCGCTATGAGTTATACCAGCAAATGGATAAATTGATTATTGAGGATGCTCCAATTATTCCTTTGTACTACGATGCTTCGGTGGTTTTTACACAAAATTCAATCAGCGGATTACCAAGTAACCCTATGAATTTGCTGGTGTTGAAAACAGTAAAGAAAAAGAATACGCCTTAAAAACTAAGCCAATAAAGAGTTTTTGTAAGCAGGTAGCAAGGCTACAAATTTCAAAATAGTTTCATCTAACGAAAGTTCTGAATGGGCACCGGCTGCATTAAAGTGTCCGCCCCCGCTAAAATTTTCGCGAGCAAATGTATTTACATCGAAATTGCCTTTTGAACGAAATGATATTTTAATTAGTTCGTTTCGTTCGATAAAAATAGCAGCAAAGCGAACATGTAATACGGAAAGTGCATAATTTACAAATCCTTCCGTATCTCCTTTTTTGTAATGAAAACGTTCAAGCTCTTCAGCAGATAAACTAATAAAAGCAGTTTTATAATCGTGTAAAACCGTGAGTTTATGCGCTAAACAGTGTCCCAATAAATTCATGCGGTTTTCTGAATGTGTGTCATATACCTGCTCATGTATATAGGTTTTTTGAGCTCCGGCTTCAATTAAATCAGCTAATATGCGATGGGTTGTAGCAGTAGTTGAATCAAAGCGAAAGGAACCTGTATCGGTCATTATGCCGGTGTATAAACAGTTGGCAATTGCAGTGGTGATTTTTGATGTTTCACCTAAAGCTTCAATAAATTCATACACTAGTTGACAAGTAGAACAGGCAGAAGTATCGGAAATACTAATATCCGGAAATGATTGGGGTTGAAGATGATGATCAATTAAAACTTTAAATCCTTTGGCATTTGCAACCGCAGGCTCCATTTTATCAATCCTTGAAAGCGCATTAAAATCTAAACAAAATAGAATATCGGCTGCAGCAATCAGCTTATCAGCCTTTTTGCTGTTCGATTCGTAAGGTAAAATTTCCTTGCTGCCTTCCATCCATTTTAAAAAATCGGGGCAATCATTTGGAGGAATCACAGTAACCTTATGTTTTTTTTGAAGTAAAAAATTATATAAACCTAGGGAGGAGCCTATCGCATCTCCATCCGGATTTAAATGTGTCGTAATAACAATGTCTTTCTTTTTATGAAGGAGTTCCTTCATTTTCGTAATATCAACAATACTTAGCATAAATTTATTTGGAATGCCAAAATTAAGCATAATAAACGAGGGAAAAATTACTTAATTTTTTTACTTTTGCGCCTCCAAAATAAAACAAAAACAATGGCTACTAACAGAACTTTTACGATGATTAAGCCCGACGCTACGGCTAAAAACTATATTGGCGGAATTTTAAAAATGATAAATGATGGTGGCTTTAGAATAGTTGCCATGAAATATACCCAACTTTCGAAGGAAGCTGCAGGTAAATTTTATGAAGTTCACAGTGCTCGTCCTTTTTATGGCGAATTGGTAGAATACATGTCGTCAGGACCAATAGTAGCAGCAATTTTAGAAAAAGAAAATGCTGTTGCTGAATTTCGTACACTTATAGGTGCTACAAATCCGAAAGATGCTGCTGAAGGTACGATTCGTAAAATTTACGCCGAGTCAATTGCTGCAAATGCAGTACATGGCTCTGATAGTGATGAAAATGCACAAATTGAAGGTAGTTTTTTCTTCTCAAAATTAGAGCAGTTTTAATAGCTTATTTAAGTGTTAACAACGAAACCAAGCTATTGATTTTAGCTTGGTTTCGCTGTTTTATACGGTTTGTTTTTTGAATTAATTTAACAGCAAGTAATTTCAAAACAATTTTAACTTGAAATTAAATTGAATGAGATTCACTATTTTTATGCAGAATTTTAATGGCACAGCTCTTGAGGATTTCTTTCGATTTATTGAATAGAATTGCAATACAAATTAGCCTTTAAAATTCAACTTAATTTCATGAAACAGCACACTTTTTCAGTATTTCTTAAATTGTTTCTTTGGATGGTTATTGCAGCTTCTTTCTCTTTTACTGCTGCTGCTCAAAATGAAGTAATCGGCGATACAAAAGGGCCTTCAGTAGATTTAAACCACACACGTACCTATGCCACCATTGTAGATGGAGATACAATCCCACTAATTTATTTGCGGCCTGCTTACAAAATTGAAAATAGAGTTTTTGCAAATCAAGCACAAAAAAACAAATGGAACAGATTGGTGCGCGACGTAAAGATTACTTATCCCTACGCAAAACTTGCAGGAATAAAATTACGAGATTATAACCAGCAATTACAAGGTAAATCGGAGCACGAGAAAAAGGAATTGATGAAAAAGGTAGAAAAAGAGTTGAAGGATGAATTTGGTCCTAAACTCAGCGATCTTACTATGAATCAAGGTCAGTTATTGATGAAGTTAATAGATCGAGAAACTGGTAATACTTCGTATGAAATTGTAAAAGAATTACGAGGTTCTTTTTCTGCATTTTTTTGGCAAGGAATAGCAAAAATATTTTCATCCGATATGAAAAAGCGCTACGATGCTGATGGTGATGATCGCAAAATAGAAGACATTATCAGTCTTATCGACAAAGGATTAATTTAAGCAAACTCCTTATTTCGAAATTTAGCGGTTTAGCTTAATTTGTTTCCACAACTTTTCCAGTTCATCGTTAGGTTTTAATTTTAACGTGCTCTTTGCAATAAGTTGTGTGATGGTTACTTTGCGTTGCTGAAGCATGGGATGGGTGCTTAAAAATTCAGGAATTTCTCCTGCACCATCCGATTCCTTTTCAAGTTGTGTAAATAAATCCAACATTCCCCTTGGGTTAAGTCCCGCATCAAGCAGTAATTCCAATCCTTTTGTATCTGCTTCTTCTTCTAATGCTCGCGAATAACTCAATGATTTCAGGTTATCGGCATTTTGCAATAAAACCGCCATAATGCCATTCACATCGGTTAATAATAACGAAACAACCAGGTAAGTACCTAAATTACGAAATAAGCTGCGTGTGGTATGACGATACGTTACATGCGAATATTCGTGCGCCAACAAAGCTGCAAACTCTTCTTTGCTATCAATTGCTTTTAACAACTTATCGTGCACCACAATATTTCCTCCCGGAAAGGCAAAAGCATTGCTGATTTCAGAATGAACAACGTATATTTTAACCGGATAATTCTGATTTACTTTAAATTCCTTAAAAAAGGAATTGGCCAAAGCACTTTGCGTTGAATCAACCTGATAGGAAGCTGCAACTTGTGAAAACAAATTACTACCCAATTCAATTTCATATTCTTGAGGAATTCGCTTTGCAACGGTTTCAGCCAGAAAAGGAATTACGTAAAAATAGGAGAGTAGTATCAAGGCAATTATTCCAGCAATTATGAAAACAATTGATTTTATTCCTGCTATATAACCACTTTTTATTTTTGTTTTTTTTAAATGTAGGGATGGATAGCTGCGTTCAAAAAAAACAGGGAAATCTGCTTCAGTTATTTCAACCGCTTCATACGGAAATTGATTTCCAAACTTTAATACAGTACGTTCATCATATACATGCGATTCGGCGATATTTACCTGTTCTAAGTTTCGAGTCAGTATTTCGCTAGCAAGCGTAATTGTGATAGTTGTTTCAGTTAGAACAATAGTTGCAGGATGACCGAACGAGCTTTTTCCGTCGTAATAAAATCCTTTGAAATACATATAAATTAAATGATATTGATATCAAAAATATCGGTCATGTCTTCACCTAATGCATCTTTATATTCATCTTCTGTTTGCAGAATATTTTGAGTTTCGAAGGTGCCATCAATTTGTGAATTGGTATAAATGAACTGAAGGTTGCGTATCAACACCCAAGGAAATGCTAAACCCAAGGTAATTATCATCAATAAAAAATTCACGATCACTAATTTTGCTACATCTCCTGCACTGCCAGTAAAATGAATACGATGCTCTTTTTCATTTTGTACAATTACTAGATTGTTGATGTAAAATCGAACAGTGTTTCTCATCCACCAAAATCCATAGATCCCGAAGGTTATAAGACTTAAAAAGATTCCTTTTAAATTCAGCAAAAATAATGCGCCACCGGTTCCATCAAATCGAAATTGAACATTTCCAAAGCGAATATTGCTAATAATGTATTTTCGTAAATCAACTATGAACCAAGCTAAGTAAATATACAACGTA
>DGQS01000180.1 GCA_002389785.1 Bacteroidetes bacterium UBA4408 | reverse complement strand
CGGACTGCTTCCCGGATTATAATCCGATGCTACAGCTACAGGTAAACCCGCATCAATCATTTTTCGAGCAGGAGGGTTGGGGAGCGATAAAAAAAATGCTGCACCCGGCAAAACCGTTGGCATTGTTTGGGAGGCTAGTAAAGCACTAATTTCTTCATCACCAACATATTCAAGATGATCCACACTAATGGCTCCGCATTTTACACCGGCCTGCACACCGCCCGAATTGCTCATTTGATTGGCATGAACTTTAGGAATTAGTCCAACCGATTTAGCAGCAGTTAATATTTGAATTGTTTCATCCGGAGTAAAATAGCCTTTCTCGCAAAATACATCGCAGTAGGTGGCAAGTTTTTCTTCGGCAATTTTTGGCAACATTTCCTGAATAATTAAATCAATGTATTTTTCACGATTTGACTTATATTCTGTAGGAATTGCATGGGCTCCAAGAAAAGTAGCCTTTATGCTAACAGGTGTTAAACTTTGCAGTTTTTTAATAACCCGCAACATTTTTAATTCATCTTCCACCGATAATCCATAACCACTTTTAATTTCAATGGCACCGGTACCCATGCGCACCACCTCCTTCAAACGCAATAGCGCGCTATGCAGCAATTCTTCCTCACTTGCAGCATGCAGTTTTTTCGCCGAATTTAAAATACCACCACCCCGATTGGCAATCTCTTCATAAGTTAATCCGTTGATGCGATCAACAAATTCTCCCTCACGTGTTCCGGCATATACCAGATGTGTATGCGAATCGCACCAACTAGGGAACACCAGTTTGTTGCTGGCATCAATCACTTGCAGGTTAGTCCAATCGCTAATTCCCGGCCAGTCTTCCATTTTGCCGAAATCAACAATACAGTCATTTTCAATAGCTAAATAAGCGTCTTGTATGCAAGGAAGCTGCTTCATCTCTTTTCCTGCAACTTTTGCTAAACCTCTGTCATCGCGTGTTTGAACAAGGTTTTTAATGTTCTTAATGAGTAATTTCATAGCTAAGGTGTATGTTTCCTGACAGCGTTTTGTTGCAACTTGACTCGAATTTTCAAAGATGAAAAAAAATATTGATACAGAAGAGTAAGCATTGTTTAAATATTAACTCGATACTGTTTACTAATTTTTCAAGAAAAATAGCGGAATTCAGCAGTAAGTATTTTCAATTGTATAATATAAATACTACCTTTAAACTCCTTTTTTTAGATGCAATTTTATCCTTCATACCTATGAAAAAATCACTTTTTGTGCTAAGCTTTTTATGCTTAATTGGAAGCGGCTCCTTCGCAAGTAATCACCCTGTAAATGCAGGTCAAAAGACGAGCTACCCGCTGCAGCTAAGTGAAAATGAATATGTGCAAAACACGGTGATTGTGCGATTAAAAGATGAGTTTCGCCATTTAGCCGATGTACAAACCATACATTCACTGCCACTTCAAAAGTACCTTTCAACCCTAGGATCGTATGTACTTCAAAAAAAGTTTCCAAAGCATGTAGCACCGTCTAAACAAATAAATGAGCGAGGTGAAAAATTGATTGATCTTTCCTTGATTTATGAACTCAAGTATACTCAAACAGTGCCGCTCGATAAAGTAATAAATGCCTTATTAGCAGTTGGATTATTTGAATATGCTGAACCGCATTACATCCCCAAAGCCCTTTATACTCCCAATGATCCGCAAGCAGATTCCGTTAGCGGTGCACAATATCATTTAAAAAATATTCGGGCCTATCAAGGCTGGGACATAAGTAAAGGGGATACCAATGTGGTGATAGGAATTACTGATACCGGTTTTGATTTTACGCACGAAGATTTGGTGGACAATGTGAAATTAAATTACCTCGACCCACTGGATAATATTGACAATGACAACGATGGATATGTAGATAATTTTAAAGGCTGGGATTTAGGTATGATGGACAATAATCCACAATTCAGCAATGCTTCTCCGCATGGTGTTTTTGTAAGTGGTTGTGCAGGCGCTACTACCGACAATGATACTGGAATTGCAGGAAGCGGTTTTAAATGTAAATTATTACCCATTAAGATTTCTGACGATAATGGCTTTTTAACCATGGCTTATGAAGGAATTGTGTACGCTGCTGATCATGGTTGTCAGATTATTAATTGCTCCTGGGGCGGAACCGGTGGTAGCCAGTTTGGACAAAGCATTGTTGACTATGCTACCTTTAACATGAACTCACTGGTAATGGCTGCGGCCGGAAATAATGATTTAGAACTGGTGTTTTATCCATCTGCCTACAACAATGTTATTAATGTGGGTGGTTCCGATTCAACCGATAAAAAATGGGACGATCCGGCAGTTGCAAATCATGGTTCAAATTATGGAATTTATTTGGATGTGTTTGCTCCCGGCGATGAATTGTACAGTACCTGGGGAGGAAATACTTATTTGCAAGGTGGTACCAGTGGAACTTCCTTTGCTTGTCCAATAGCGGCAGGCGTAGCAGGAATTATTAAATCCCATTATCCAAGCTATTCAGCCAAGCAAATTGGTGAACAATTAAAAGTTACTTGTGATAACATGGATGCATTACCACAAAATGCTCCGTATGTTGGTAAACTGGGCTATGGACGTATAAATTTGTATAGAGCGCTTACCGAAACCAATTTGCCTTCAATTGAATTGAGCAGTTATTCCATTACCGACAATAACGATAATGCTTTGGTGCTTGGTGATACGGCACGTCTAAGTGCAATTTTTACAAATTATTTAGCACCAGCTTCAAATGTAACTGCCACTATAAGTAGCAATTCACCATTTATTAGCATACTTGGTAATTCCGCAAGTTTAGGTTCAATTCCCACCTTGGGTACTGCCAACAACAATGGATTTCCATTTACATTTAAAGTACTACCCAATGCACCCTTGAACTATAAGGTGATTCTTAAAGTTAGCATTTTCAATGGTGTATTTACTTCTGTTCAGTACATTGAAGTGGTTATTAACGTTGATTACATTAATGTAGCGGTGAACGATGTTGCAACTTCTGTTACCAGTACCGGCCGCATCGGTTATAGTTTAATTAATCAGGATCAGGGATTAGGATTTACCTATTTAAACAGTACCTCCCAATTGTTTGAAGGTAGTTTAATGATCGGAAATTCAGCTACTCAGGTATCGGATATGGTACGCAGCACTGCCACTGCGAGCGACAATGATTTTGTTTCTTTGGTGCTTGTGCAAAAAGTATTGCCGGCTGTTACTTCCGACTTTGATTTATGGGGTTATTTTAACGATGATTTAGCCGGTACAAATAAACTCAACGTTGGTGTGCGCCACGATACTTATGCATGGACATCGACTCCTAACCGTAAATTTATCATCCGAAAATTCACCGTTTACAACAATAATGTTATTCCTTTATCAACACTTTATGCCGGTTTGTTTGCCGATTGGGACATTCAAAATGCCTCCTTTAACAAAGCCGATTTCGACAGTGTAAACAGGATGGGCTACACGTATAGTACCCAAGCAAATCCAATTTATTGCGGAATAAAAATACTTTCACCTTCTCCCATTTTAGTTAATTCTCTCGACAATGTTGGAGGTGGTGCAGGAGGTATTGATGTTACAGATGGTTTTACTACGGCTGAAAAATATCAAGCCTTGAGCAATAACCGCTTTCAAGCAGGGAATACTTCTGTTAATGGAAACGATGTATTGCAGGTGGTTAGTGCGGGTCCTTTTTCCTTAGCTCCCGACGATAGTGCAACCGTGGTTTTTGCACTATTAGCCGGTGATAATTTACTCGATTTGCAAACGGTGGCTGCTGCGGCACAACAAAAATACGATTCATTGTATTCGGTTGGAATAAATAAAACAGCCCATGAAGCTACCTTTATGAAACTCTATCCCAATCCCGCCAAGGATATCTTGATTGTTGATTTGAGCCTAGCCACAAATGAAGCTGCAAATCTTGAAATTGTGAATTTAGAAGGTGTGGTGCAAAAAACAATTGCGCTCACGAAGGCTTCAAGCAATGGTACGAAGCGAATTGAAGTTGATTTAGCAGCGTGGAAAAGTGGGATGTATTTCGTGAACTTGAAAACTGCAAAGGCTAGTCAAACAAAAAAACTCGTGATCAACAAAAATTAATTGCAATTTCAACAACTTTTTAGTGAACCATGCGTATACACTAACACTAGGAAAAAACAGCATTGAATAAATTTTGAACACACTAAGATATTTTGCCTGCGTTGGTATTTACCTATTTATATCAGTAATTCAGTTAAGAGCCCAAGTAGTAATTAATGAATTTTCAGGAGCAAACGCCACTGTAATTGCTGATGAAAAGGGAGATTACCCTGATTGGATAGAACTATACAATCCAGGAAATACCTCCGTTAATTTACTGAAGTATGCTTTGAGTGATGATCCCATCCTTCCGGGCAAATGGCGATTTCCAAACGTAATTATAGCCCCCAATGCGCATTTGGTTATCATGGCTGATGGAGCTTCTAAAACAAAATTGATTCACCATTGGGAAACAGCTGTTAAATCCAACGATACATGGAGTTACCATTTACCTACTGCTGCAAGCGATACTAATTGGAGAAACGTATCCTTTAGCGATATCAGCTGGGGCAAGGGAAAAGGAGGGTTTGGATACGGTGATGGAGACGACAGTACGGTTATTTCAACCTCACGAACGGTTTATTTGCGTAAGAAAGTAACGATTTCGGACACTTCTCAAATTGTAAATGCCTTATTAAATATTGATTACGATGATGGATTTGTAGCCTATTTAAACGGTGTTGAGATAGCCCGTGCGAACCTAGGAACAGTTGGAGACCGACCTGCTTATAATGAGTTGGCAAAATCGGAGCACGAAGCTGTAATGTATCAAGGTGGCCGTCCTGATTCTTTTTTAATTGAGAATTCTGT
>DGQS01000020.1 GCA_002389785.1 Bacteroidetes bacterium UBA4408 | reverse complement strand
TGAAACTTCGTTCGAAAATTCACCAACGGTATACGTTTTAGTTCCAATGGTATATTGATAGGCAACTGCAAGCACCTCACCATTTACCAAGGGTTGGTTCAAGGATATATAACCGAGTTTAGGATTTAAGGTGAAGTCGTTTATAGATAATTTACGGGCATTGTTTATTTTTTCGTAATCCTGCACTGCGGCATATTTGGTGACTGAATTATTGTAAGGAGCCAAGGCATTTAATGCGGTTGAAATAGAACGCAATTGCGCCAATGCCGGTGAATTAATCTTATCATATAAATTATTGGAACCTTTGTTATCGGGATAATCGCCTGAACTTAAGGTAGCATCGGGAGCTTGAATAAAGCTCTGGGCATACCAGCTCTTATTGGGATTTAACAAAGGATCGGTAGTCCGGTTTGATTCACCTAAATCGGCAAAAGCAACAATGTCGCGTGCTTGATCAAAATTTCCGGTGGTATTTGTAACCCAAACCTCAATTTGGGTGATATTAATTTCAGAATTAATTAAAGGCAAAGTACTTAAGGCATTGTCGTATTTATCACGGAAGTATTGCGATAGGAAAAAGTGCTTGTTGGCTTCGTAATTATCGCCGGCAATTTCGAAAGGAATGGTTTGTGCTCCTCCTTTACTTTCGACCTCCTTCTTTTGTCCCTTTTGCTGAGTAAAAATGGTAGTGGCAGTAAGTTTACCGAACTGCAATTGCGCCTTTATACCGAACAAGCTTTGACTTCCGGTGATTAAAGTACCGGTAAGAGGCAGGCTCACATTTCCGGCTTCTATTTTTTTAATGATTTCATCTTCGTATCCGGTATATTCAAGCTTTACTTGATTTTCAAAATCGAAGGTTGCTTCAGTGTTGTAGTTGGTGGTGATTTTCATTTTATCTCCAATCTTACCAACCAAATTGAGCTGAATTTTTTGATCAAAATCAAAGAAGGAATTTTTTTGATTATCGACAGAAATGTTAGGATTCTTGTTTTTATTGGTATTCCAACCAAAAATTAATTCGGCCGAACCTTGCGGTCGAATATCCACCGCATCGCCTCCAAAAATTCGGTTAAATATTTCGCCTTTCGCTTTAAAATGTAATTTAGGTGTGGGCTTGTTTGCTTCTTCAACTTTGCTTTTGCTATCGGCGTTACTGCGTGCTTTCCAATTTTTACGCAAGGTATTACTCAGGTCATAATCCATGTACTCTTCAAGTGTCATGGTAGATGGGTAGCGGTAATTTTGATTCCCCATTTTTTGTAAAAACTCGTATTCGTTGGTGCGTGGATTAAATTTTACTGAATCACTAACGTTGGATGGATTATTTAAATGCAAGCCACCAATTCCATCCTTTTCGGTTGGATCAAAACTTTGATCGGTAAAGGGATAAGGCAAAGGATCAACACTATCGGGCACAACAATACCGGTATCGGCTGCTGCAGTCAGTCGAGGTCGCACAGGACTTACAAGTGCTTTTGTACCCCATGCTGCCAGTAATAATCCACAACCAATTACAAGGGAAGAAAATGTTGGTAGTTTAGTAGTCAAAATTTTTTAAAAATGGAGGCGTAAATTACAAAAACTTTAGTGCCTGTTTAATAGTATTTTCAACATTCATTTCTTGATTGGCAGAAGTCATCGCTTTATCAATGGCTTTCTCTGCAGCATGTCGAACAAAGCCCAACATAACCAACGCTGCTAACGCTTCATTCCGGATATTATTGTGAGGTGAAAAAGAAATAGATGCCGGTATTTCTTCTTTCAACACCTTGTCTTTTAAATCCACAATAATGCGTTGTGCTGTTTTTTCGCCAATTCCTTTCACACTGCGCAGTCCGCTAACATTTGCCGAAACAATTACTTGCTGCAAATCAGAAGGGCCGAATGAACTCAACAGCAATCGTGCAGCACCTGCACCAACTCCGGATACAGATAAAAGCAAACGAAACATACTTCTTTCCGATTCTTCAAAAAAACCATACATGGTTTGCGTTCCATCCATAGTATTCACGGTAATGTGGGTAAATAATTTACACCGTTCACTCGTTCCAATTTTAGAAAAGGTATTTAGAGAAATGTTTAAAAAATAGCCTACACCACCGCAATCAATTACTGCGTAGGTTGGGGTTTTCTCCACCAATTTTCCATCAATGTGCGTAATCATAAATAGCTTGTTTTTTTGATTGTGCATCTACCACCGAAATGGTAATCATGTTAATTATTTCGCGCACGCTGCTACCCAATTGCAAAATGTGCATCGATTTGTTTAAGCCAAGCAATACCGGACCAATTGCTTCCGCACCTGCCATTTCCTGCATCAGTTTGTAGGCAATATTTCCTGAAGATAAGTTTGGAAAAATAAGGGTATTCGCGGATGTTTTACCCAATTCTGAAAAAGGGAATTGTTCTCCAATCAGTTCCGTATTTAAGGCAAAATTTGCTTGAAGTTCACCATCGACTATTAAATCCGGATACTTTTCATGCAAAATTGCCACTGCCTTTCGCATTTTCTTTGATTCTTCTCCATCACTTGAACCGAAATTAGAATACGAAAGCAAAGCTACTCTCGGAACAATACCAAACTTTCGAACTGCACTGGCAGTAAGCAAAGTAATATCAACCAGCTCTTCAGCAGTCGGATTTATGTTGATGGTTGTATCGGCAAAAAAGAATGGTCCTTTTTTATTTACAATGATGTACATTCCGGCTACACGGTTAATTCCCGGAAGGGTACCAATAATCTGTAATCCCGGACGAATAGTGTCGGGATACTTGCGGGTTAAACCTGAAATTAATGCGTCTACCTCACCGGTTTGAAGCATCATTGCCCCGAAATGATTCCGTTCGCGCATAATTTTTCGGGCTTCAAACAAGGTAAACCCTTTTCTTCGTCGATTTTCAAAAAATAAATCCCCAAAATAATTTCTACGTTTATCTTCGCTTTGACTACGCGGATCAATAATTTCAGCATTTTCAAGATCCAGATTATTTTCACGAATCAAGGCAAGTATTTTATCACGATCGCCTAAAAAAACCGGTGTACAAACACCTTCATCACGCGCTTGTTGTGCCGCTTTTAGAATTTTATAATGATCGGCTTCGGCAAATAAAACCCGCTGTGGATCTTGCTTGGCGCGAATAGTCACATTTTTCATTAACTTATGATCGAGCCCCATTCGGTTAATTAGATAGGCTTTGTAGGCTTCCCAATCTTTAACAGGACGCTTAGCAACTCCACTATCAATTGCTGCACGAGCAACAGCCGGAGCTACTGTGTATATTAAACGTGAATCAACAGGTTTAGGTATGATGTACGTTTTGCCAAAAGTGATGTTGCGTGCATTATAAGCTAAGTTCACCGCCTCCGGAACCGGTTCTTTGGCCAAAGCTGCTAAGGCATAAATTGCAGCCAGCTTCATTTCCTCGTTAATACAGGTGGCTCGCACATCCAATGCTCCCCTAAAAATAAAGGGAAAACCCAGTACATTATTTACCTGATTAGGATGATCGCTACGACCGGTAGCAATAATAATATCTTCACGTGCAGCAATCGCATCCTCGTATGATATTTCAGGATCGGGATTGGCCAAGGCAAATACAATCGGATTTTTAGCCATACTGCGAATCATGTCTTGATTCACCACATTTCCCTTACTTAAACCAATAAACACATCGGCGCCTTCCATCGCTTCTGCCAAGGTTTTAAGCTGTGTTGCACTTGCAAACTGCCGTTTATTTTCATCTAAATCGGTTCGGGCTTTACTAATCACCCCGCTACTGTCGAGCATAATCAGATTATCGAGGTTTGCTCCCAGTGCCAAATATATTTTTGAACAAGAAATTGCCGAAGCTCCTGCTCCATTAACTACAATGCGTACTTCGTTGATTTTTTTTCCGGCTATTTCTAAGGCATTAATAAGTGCAGCACCTGATATAATGGCAGTTCCGTGTTGATCGTCGTGCATTAAGGGAATATCGAGTTCAGCTTTTAAGCGCTTTTCAATTTCAAAGCATTCGGGCGACTTAATATCTTCCAAATTAATACCGCCAAATGTTGGAGCAATAGCCTTTACAGTTTTTACAAAATGATCCACATCAGTGGCATCAATTTCTATGTCGAATACATCAATATCGGCGAATATTTTAAATAATAAACCCTTCCCCTCCATTACCGGTTTAGATGCCGCAGCTCCTATATTTCCCAATCCTAGAACCGCTGTTCCGTTTGAAATAACTGCAACCAGGTTACCTTTGGCTGTGTATTTATAAACGTCTTCGGGCGTTTTTGCAATTTCCAAACAAGGCTCTGCAACACCCGGAGAATAAGCAAGCGATAAATCACGTTGCGAATTGTAGGGTTTGGTAGGTACTACCTCTATTTTTCCGGGGCGCCCTTGTGCATGGTAGTCTAGGGCATCCTGCTTTTTAATCTTAGCCATCTTTTTTTATTTCGACCTGCGAAGATAACATTTTTGGCTATTGACACCAGCACTTTTTCGGGTGTTCTGATTCACAATAACTTGCTGCATATTTTAAGCATAATTTGTGTTCCTCTCGCCTAATTTTAACAAAAAGTACTGCTCAATTTTTACGCTGTGCAATCATCCGCAACCATTTCAAATTTACTGTTGCATCCATCTTTGTAACCTTATATGCTGTTGACACGTAGAAAAATCAAAGTCTTCGTTTTGAAAAGTGAAAAAAAAATAAGATTTGTTTAAAATTAAATTACTTTTGAGCATCAAATAATTACTAGAAAAACACAAAATTTTAGCAATCACCATGCTGTTAAAAAGGCTTGCCTATTGCTAAAACCAAAGTATGAAACACCCAAGAAAGCTATACCTTTTACTGCTTTTATTTCCACTATTTTCAGTTGCACAAGTGTCGCTAAATGCCGACTCCTTATACGAGCAGGCACGCATCAATGCATTTGGTAGCAACCATCAATTGGCGCATGAACAATGCGATACCATCCTAAAAAATTACCCTTTATATACTGAAGTAAAATTGCTGAAAGCCCGCATTTATTCCTGGGATAAAAATTATAGCGAAGCTCAAAGTTTACTAGAAAAGATTTTAGCTGAAAGTCCTGATAATATGGATGCTTTTAAAGCTATTACCGACAATTCCTTGTGGAACAATCAATACGAAGATGCCATATTATTTGCTGAAAAAGGACTGAGGGTGAATCCCAATCAAATTGACTTGCTGTTGAATAAAGCAAAAGCACAGATGCAACTTAAACGCTATAAGGATGCAGAGAAAACACTGGCTACGATTACTCAACTCGATCCTGAAAATTCAACAGCTAAATCGCTTATTCAGGAACTTACTCGATTGAAACGTCAAAACCAGTTTGCACTTTACAATTTGCACGATCGTTTTAGTAAAATATACACTCCGCGTAATCTTTTCTCGGTTGAATACAAACGCATTACTTTGGTTGGTCCTGTGCTAGCCCGTGTTAATTGGGCAAATCGATTTGGAAGTAACGGATTGCAATACGAAGCCGATTTTTATCCCCGCTTAACGAAACGTTTATCTGGATTCTTAAATTATGGTTTTTCGGCCGACAATACCTTGTTCCCAAAACACAAGTTTGGAGCTGAATTATTTTATACCTTTTCAAAAATGTTTACAGCTTCAGGAGGCATACGTTACATGGATTTTGTGTCGAACGACTTGTTAACTTACACTGCCTCTTTAAATGTATATACCGGAAAGTATTTATTTAACGGTAGAGTATATATTACACCTACCAAACAAAAAACCGGCGAATCGGTTTTTGTATTTGCACGCCGCTTCTTTAAAGACGAATTTAACTACATTACCCTCACACTTGGTCAGGGAGTATCGCCCGAAAATTCAAACAATGCATTGAATTTTGATTCCTACTTTTTTTTAAAATCACAAACTGCTCGTTTACAATGGGTGAAAACTTTTTATAATGGTTTCGGATTTCAATTGGGTACCGAATTTACCCGCTTGCAAGTTCCATTTGATACCCAACAATATCTTTTTCAATTTACACTTGACACAGGTATAAAGTATCAGTTTTGAGATGAAATTTTATTTTACCAATATAGTTAAAACGTTCTTTGTTTGCTTGCTTTTTTCTGCTTGTAGTCCTGAAAAACCACAGTATAATGTGTTCAAAGGCGACTTGTTTGACGATACACATTTGCACGAAATTCACCTAAATTTTGCGTCGGATAATTTTTGGGATACGCTGGTGCTCAACAAAAAATTAAAAGATTCGCTCGAAGTAAATACGTATCTTAAAGGGAATGTGGTAATAGATGGCACCGAACTAAAAGACGTAGGACTACGATTTAAAGGAGAGTCGTCATACGACTTTACAAAAGGACAAAAGAAATCGTTTAAACTGAATTTGAATTGCTTTACAAAAAAACAAAACTATAAAGGAATAACTCGTTTTAATTTAAATAATAATTATAAAGACCCAACACTGATGCGCGAAAAATTATCGTTAGATTATATGCTTGAAGCGGGCTTACCGGCTCCTAAAAGCGCGTATGCTAAAGTGTATATTAACGGAGAGTATTGGGGTGTTTATTTGTTGGTAGAAGATATAGGAAAAGCCTTTTTGAAACGAAATTTTGGAACTGCAAAAGGTAATTTATTCATAGGTGAGCCTAATGGTACATTAGAGTTGAAAGAGAACAAACTTGATTATCAAAGAAATTACCGCAAAAAAAACAACAAGAAAGCCAATGAATGGAGCGACTTGGAAAATTTTATTGCGTTGATAAATAAAGCCCTAGAAGACAGCACAGAGCTTGCTGAACTCGATAGCACTTTTGCACTCGACAATTGCTTAAAAACCTGGGCAATTAATAATTTGTTAGTGAATGTTGATGCCTACAACATGATGTACCCTCACAATTATTACCTCTATTTTGATTCAACCACAGCTAAAGTAAATTGGATTAATTACGATTACAATTACAGCTATGCCGCATGGAATCCAAAATATACCTATAGCGAAGTAGTAAATTTCCCGATTACTTATGCCAATAGTAGTTATCCGCTTGCCAATTTATGTTTAAATAAGAATGCTTCTTTACAAAAAAGATATTTAATGTTGCTTTCCGATTTATCTGACATTTGCTTGAATGAAGAAAAATTACTTGCACAAATTAAACGGTATCAAAGCTTAATTAAAGAAGCAGTTTACTTGGATGATAAAAAAGAATACAGCAACGAAGAATTTGATCAAAACTGTAGTACAACCGGTGGCGATAAAAACGATCCGGGAGCATACATTCCGGGATTGACAGAATTTGTGAAAATGAGAAAAACAGCAGTACAGCAACAGCTTACTACATATAAAGTACTTAACTAAATCAACGAATAGCACAACAGTGAATACAGCAACCAATTTGCTTTTTATTAAATTCATTAGCGAGTTTTACGATACTTCTCCGGGAGTATTGAAAGTAATTTTGCTTTTTGGATGGATTTTTACAATACTATCTGTTGGCTTTATCGTGTTTCTTTTATTTCGCCGAATATACATTAGCTGGAAACGCAAGAAAGCAACCCAATTGCGCAACGAGATTGAAAAACTGGTAAACTCCATTATGCAAGGACGTATAAAATCGTTTGCATTTGAAGGGGAAACCAATCGATTAATAAAAAGCTATACCAACCATCGTTTTCTAAAAAACGAACACCGCAATATTTTAATTAATGAATTAATTTCAATTTATAAAACCCTCAGTGGCAAAGCCGCCATGAATTTGCGTGAAATTTACTTGCTACACGATTTACCTGAGTATTCCTTAAAAAAACTCAATAGCTGGCGCTGGTACATTAAAGCCAAAGGCATTCAGGAGCTGGCTGATATGGATTATGCCGATGCCAATGAGGATATTAAACGCTATAGCAATCATTCAAAAGATTTGCTGCGTACCGAAGCACAAACTGCTTTGGTAAAACTTGCCAACTTTGATGCTTTGCGGTTTTTAGACGATACCACCTACCCTATTTCGGAGTGGCAGCAACTTAAATTTTTGCACATACTATCAAACAAGGAAGTTTCGAACTTGCCTGATTTTAGTAAGTGGCTCAAGTCAAGCAACGACACAGTGGTTATTTTTTCGTTGAAACTTATTCGTCACTTTCAGAGTATGAAAGACAGTAAAAATGTTGAAATAGCGCTCACACATCGCAGTTTAAAAGTGCGAATACAAGCGGTTGAAACGATTGGAACCTTGCACGATGAGAATGCAATTAGTTTAATTAAAACTCAGTATTACCGCGATGCCAAAGAATTTAAAATACAAGTATTAAAATGTTTAATGGGAATTTTTAAACCAAAAGATTTTTCTTTTTTAGAGCTTCAATTACTTTCCGAAGATTACGACATTAGTTTGGCAGCTGCTAAAGCCATTGTTTCGGTAGGTGATAAAGGACGAGAATTTATTGGCGAAATATTTACCACTTATGCCGACAACGCAGCACGCGATATTATTAAACACGCTTTAGCCGAAACGAATTAACGTATGGAAATAATTGAATTCCTTTCCGAATTTTTTAAAAACGGATTACTTATTTATACGGCTGCGCTGATTTTTGCTTACATCGGTTTGGCTATTTTTTCGATTTACGAAACTCGTACTTATTTGCAGCGAAACAGTTTTGTAGATTACAGTATCATTTCGGAATCGCCTTTGGCTCCTACTATTTCAGTTATTGCTCCCGCGTACAATGAAGGTGCAACCATTATTCAAAATGTACATTCCCTGCTATCCTTGCACTATAAAAAATGTGAGGTTATTATTGTGAACGATGGAAGTACCGATGATTCCTTGCAACTTTTACGTAAAGCTTTTGAGTTAGAAAAAATTGATTTTAAAATTAATCCTCAACTAAAGACTCAGCCTCACAAAGCCATTTACAAATCAACGAATCCTAAATATGCCAAGCTAATTGTTGTAGATAAAGAAAACGGTGGTAAATCGGATGCGCTGAATTTAGGAATTAACATTGCCAGCCATAAGCTTATTGCCTGTGTGGATGTGGATTGCATACTCGAAAAAGATTCACTTGTTCGAATGGTGAAACCCTTTTTGGAAGAAACCGAAAGTCGCGTTATTGCTGTGGGTGGAGTATTGCGTATTGCTAATTCGTGCGAAGTTAAAGATGGTGAAATTGTAAAAGTAAATTTACCCGAAAGCTTTGTTCCCCGAATTCAAACGGTTGAATACTTGCGTGCTTTTTTATTAGGGCGCATGGCTTGGAGTCGACTCAACGGCTTACTTTTAATTTCGGGAGCATTTGGTTTATTTGATAAGGATACTGTTATTGCTTGTGGAGGATATGACATTACTACTGTTGGAGAAGACATGGAATTGGTAGTGAAAATGCGTATTTACATGCACCAACAAAAGGAAAAATACAAAATGGTTTACATTCCCGAACCGCTGTGCTGGACTGAAATTCCGGAGTCGCTTAAAATTTTAGGTATTCAACGCAACCGCTGGACGCGAGGGACTGCCGAAACCTTAACCCGACACAAGCAATTGTTTTTAAATCCTAAGTACAAGTTGCTGGGCTTACTGAGTTATCCGTATTGGTTGGTGTTTGAATGGGCTGCTCCTATTATTGAGTTTGTTGGTTTCTTAAACTTTTTAATACTTGCATTTTTAGGATATGTGTATTGGAAATTTTTCTGGGGCTTATTGTTTTTGGTGTATTCCTTTTCAATTGTGTATTCGCTTTATGCCATTGTGGTGGAAGAATTAACCTACCATCAATACAAAAACAAATGGGATTTAGGAAAAATATTGGTGGCCATATTTATAGAGCCCATCTTTTTTCATCCTTATTTAGTTTTGGCTGCCATACGTGGTAACTTCGATTTAATTGTGGGTAAAAAAAGTTGGGGCGAAATGAAGCGCAAAGGATTTCACGCTACACGTACTTAGTCTAATTTACCATTCGTTTTCAACCAGCCATAAGATTCAGCGATGGCTTGTTTTAAATCGGATTGTTGCAAACCCAATTCCCGAATTGCTTTATCTGAACTGTAATAGTGTGTATCGCAGGCTATTTGCGCTAGTGGGTAACTTATCTTTGGCGCCTTCCCACTTATTCTTCCGACAAAAGAATTAATTCCCCCATAAGTTTTGGCTAACAGTGATGGAATGTGCGTTTTGGGATGCTTTGATCCGGTGGTTTCAGCAATTAAATCAAATATTTCATGATAGGATAAATTCGCATTTCCTAAGATGTAGCACTCCCCTATTCGTCCTTGCTTTATTGCATTTACAATTGCCTGTGCCACATCTTTAACAGCAGTATAATTTCTACCTCCACTGGTGTAACCCGGAATTTGATTCTTGCAGATTGAAACAATCATGGCACCCGGACCGGGAATTGAATCATAAGGCCCAAACATAAAACATGGATTTACAATCACGGCCGGCAATTGCTGCTCTTTTACAGCTTTCAATACAAGTTGTTGTGCCGCATTTTTCGAATCCATATAGTCTAACTTATACTGATCGCAATTGTAAGCACCTTCCTCGTTTCCGGGATTTGCTTTTGTACCAAATCCAAATGAATTGGCAGTACCTACATATACAAATCTTTTCACCTTTGTTGTAAGTGCGGCGGTGATGCAATTTTTAGTGGCCTCTACATTAATTTTCCATGAAGTTGCATTGCGTGTAGGCCATACACTTGTGCTGGCTGCTGCATGAATTATTGCATCGCATCCTTCTAGAGCTTTTTCAATATCCTGAATGTTTAGTAAATTTCCTTCAAAGCGCTCAATAGGCAAATCTTGCAAAGTTGCGGTTTGTTGTTTGGGCAAATGAAATGCTCGCACTTCATATCCTTGCTTTAATAATTCACGTGTGATATTGCTTCCTAAAAATCCATCTGCACCTGTGAGTAATACTTTCATATCGATCGATTAAAGCGATTATTTTTTTGAGCTTTCTCTAATTGCATCTTCCAATTTCATCTTATTTCCACCCTTAAATGCAACAACAAAAGCATCCGGTAATCCTTCCTGTATCACTTCATCTTTTAAATTATTGGCCGATTTAATATCGCGTAAATTACCAATGGTATAAATGTTTAAACTATCCGATGTTTGATAATGATCAATTCCACGACTCGATAATTTTAAAAATATCGCCGCAATTTCTAAAGGTATTTCTGAACGAAACACTCCTATTTGCACTTTAAATACGATGGTATTTGAAGCTTGATTCTTGAGACCTTCAACCGGTAATGCTATTTTATTAGCACCTTCGCCTGAAGTATTTTCTTTCTCCACACGCACGGTTGGAACTACCTGATTTAATCCGGTAATTCTAGCATTCGAATTTATTTCAGGTTGCTTATTTAAATTCGGAGAATTAGCGAATATAGCTTTGCCTTTCTCTGCTTCCAACTGTTTAGCCTGCTCCACCGGAATTCTGCTTCCATTGAAATAAGTAGTAACAAAAGCATCCTTCACACCAATATCAACTATACTTGCTTTTGCCGTGGTGGCCATTTCTAAATTATCGAACACTCCCGAAGTATAACGGTACAAACCATTCGGCGTGCGCTCAAAATAAAGTGGTTGTATGTTAAATAATTGATTTGCTAAAATTGGTTTTGAATAAACTCCTACCTGCACCGTATACACTAATCCCTTTACTTCCTCAAAACTTACTGAAGGAGCAACCGGCCCAGCATCACTTTCAAGTATGGTTTGTTTTTCAACTGCTTTCACAGGTACTTCTTCCTGCTTTTCAACTGCTTTCACCGGCAATTCTTCTTGTTTCTGTATGGTCTTAGTAGCTTCGGCTATTGGTTCATTTACACTTTTAACTGTATCGGTTGTAGATTTTAGCTCTTCGCTAATTTGTTTATTTTTCAAAGCATTGCTAGCAAATGTTCCACTAGTATCCACTTTAACTTCTTTTGCTTTTTCCTCATTTTTCACAGGTTCCTTAGCAGCAGCAATGGTTAATTTATTTTCTGCTACTCCGTCTCCAACACAAGTATTTCCTGCTCTAACCATCGCTATTGCTTCTGGTATTGAAACGCGCTTACCATTGCAAAAAGCAACCACAAAAGCATCTTTATATCCAAGTCCGTTGATTTCACGTTTGGCTGAATTAGCTGCTTCCATGTTTTTAAAATATCCCGCAGTATAACGTGTAATTCCGGTCGGAGTTGTTTCACCACTTATAGGATCAAATCCTTTGAATAAATCCTGAGGGATAGGATTGCGAAAGGCTCCAATTTGTACTTTAAATACTATACCCGAAGGCAAAGCAGTATTAATAGGTATGGGGTTATTCTTACTGTAAACCGCATTAGTTACTTTGCTAAATACAGCCTCTTGAGCAAGTTCGTTTCGCTCATTTACCACTAACTTTATGTCGCTGCTGGTTGTTGCAAGCGTATTTTGTGCGCCAATGGTTTTAAGCTCTTCAGCGCTATTTGTACTTGTTGTTTCTTTATTTTGAATAGTTACAGCTGTTCCGTTTGAAGCATTCACAGTTGGTGAAGTTTTACTTTCATTTTGACTGCTTACATTTTCTACAACCGGCTGAGTAGTTTCTTCCGTTTTCTTAGGTTGTTCAATAGCTACTTGTGCTGTTTCATTGCTGATAGTTGAACTAGCTTGTTTGTTTACAGCACTGGAAGTAGTATTGTCGGCAAGCTGGTTCTGTACAGGTTTTTGGGTCTTAGCTGCAGCAAGTTGGCGACCGGGTTTAATTCCTTGTTTTGACGAATTCATCACCGCTACTAAAATATCCCTATCGGTTTCGCTCAATCGATCGATGTAGCGTGCTGCACTATTCTTGTTATCTACAGAGGCTGCTTTCAATCGGCGTGCAACACTATAACTTGAATCTGCTCTATCTTTTTTATCGTTTGCTTGATAAGTTGCCTCTGCCGCTCGTGATAAAAGTTGTTGCATTTGCAAAGTGTCTTTTGATTGTGAAGCTTGGGTTATAAAATCCTCAGCTCTTAAAGAATCTACCACCGATTGCTTTTTTAAGTCATCGCCCCGCTCAGCATAAAAGGAGGATTGCTGCATATTTTCGGTAGCCGCCACCAACAAACCATTGTAATATTTGTAGTAAGGCGAAGTTACTACACTGTCGGAAATTGCTTTGTTTACAGTCACCGACGATTTCATGGTATCGGTTGGATATACAAAAGCCTGCTCGCGTTCTTGAATTAAACTATCGCTAATTTGTGTTTGGGCCACTTCCGGATTAGCAGTTGCAGCAGGATTATTGGATACCGGTTCTGATAATGCTGCCTGTTTGCCGGATTCAGTATTTGTGGTTGATTGCTGAGTACTTGCGGTCGGACTTGTGGTTACTGTTTGATTGTTTGTTACCGGACTTGTGGTAGTTGATGGATTGTTTGATTCTGAAGCGGTTGATTTGTTTTCGACAATAGGAGTTGCTACCGGTGAAGTAGTAGTTGTTTCACCAACTGTTGTCGGTGTCTTTGTATCAGTAGAATTCACTGTTTCGTTGGAAACAGTTGATGCGCTTTTAGATGCATCATTTTCAGCTTGTTTTACTTCTGCTATGGACTGCGAGTTAGTTGTACTTGTTGTTACTTTTTCAATAGCAGTTTCATCGTTTGCAGCGTTATTGGAGGTTGTTGCAGGTGTTGTTACTTGTGTCGCTTGCGCTAATTGATTTTGTCTAGTTTCCGTATTAGCTGTTTTTATTGTATCGGCAGAGGCTGTATATACAGGAACACCATAAGTTGATAAAGCCCTTACTTGTTTTTCAATAGCCGTTTTTTCGAGTGCAACAATTTTTTTCATTTCTGCTTCCTTTAGTGAAGCATCTGATATTGATTTAGAAGTTTCACTTTTGATACTTGCTTCATTAAAATAATAAGCTGCTTCAGCAACCAACATTTCAGCGCGCGAAACATTATCACTTTCCATTTTTGCACTATTTGCGCTAGCTTTTTTCAACTCATCAGCATAGTTTGAAAACTCTATTCCATTAGCTACCGAATGCGCCTTCAAGGATTCAATTTTTTTCACATACATTTCCTTTTGGGTGGCCGCAAGTAATTTACCCAATTTGTCAGCTTGTGCTGAATCGGTATTTTGCGCAAGCAATTTTTTTAGGGAATCTTCTTCTACTTTTAAGTTTTGTACTTCAAGGTTAATTTTATCTGCTTTGCGAGCCTGCACTTTTGCTGATTCACTAGCGAAAGCATTTTCAAGCTTTATAGTATCGGTTGCATTTTGAACCACTCCAAGTGATGGAGGTGTAGTGTTGTTTGGTGAAACAGTAGGTGTAGTAACTGATTTACTATCTACAGGATTTTCTGCTTTGGGTTCTGAAGTAGTGGTGTTTTCAGCGAGTGCAATTGGGGTTGCGGCAGCTGCAATTTTTCCTTTTAACTCATTTAATTCTACCAGAGTTTTATTCAATTCAGTAAGCTCTTCACTGGTTTTACCCTGTGCCACTTGACTTTGTGTTTGTGCTAATTTAGTATCCGCAATTTTGGTCCACGACTCTGCAAGTAGTTTATTAGCCTTATTTCGTTCAGTAACATCTGCTATTTTGTTAACCATTTCCAATTGTTGGTTATAGTCTTCTTCCAGCTTATCCATGTCAACCGGTTCAGCAGCTGCGCTCATTTCAACATTTTCAGTTTTTGCTACTTCCTTCGTGGCTTCAGTGGTTGGTTCAGAAATAGTTTCTTTGCTAGTAATTACAGCAATTGTGCTATCGGTTTTGGCAACTTGATTTTCGCTCGTGCCAGTTGTAATCGCTGTTGTTTTTGCCGGCTCTTCTGTGCTTGCAGTGTTTTGCTTGCCGGATGTTTCTTCTGTAGTTTTTGAACTTTCAGCGAGCTGGGTAGTTTCGGTTGGACTGTTTGTTTGGCTTTGGTTATTTTCAACCAATGTATTACTTGCTTGAGTTGCTTGGTTTACATCGGAAATGCTATCGCTTTTAGTTGGGCTAGTCGTGGCTAAATTGCTTGTTTCTGAAGTTTTTACAACAGCAGTTTGTGTGTTCGATTGATTAACCTCAGATGCAGTTGTAAGTGCAATTTCCGGAGTAGGGCTGTTCATGGCCTTTAGATTCTCGAGCTCAGTCACGCGCGACTGCAAAGAAGCTCTTTCATTTTTATCTTTAGAATTTGCTTGTTGAGTTTTTATGGATGCAATTTCCTTATCCCAATTCGCATTCATTTGTACACGCACTTTGTTTTTTTGTTCTTCGCGTTTTACCGGATCACTAATCTTATTGGCTTGTGACATTTTTGCCGAAAAATTATCAGCAGTAACAGGCGACTTTCCTATTTCTGTTGTTATAAATGCATCAGCTGCTGCATCATTGATATCGCTATTATTGGGTTGCAATACCGGTTCAATTTTAGCCAGTGTGTTTGCCCTTCCTAAATCAATGGCCAATTCATTACCCAAAGTAATTTTTTCCTGAACAGTTGGTGCAGGTAAATTTGCACCTTCTTTTAAATCGTTCATTACACTCGCCACAATCTGTGATTGATTTTTTAAATCATCCGCTTCTTGTCTTAACTGATTCTCTAAGGCTGAATTATCCTGTAATTTTTTTTGTTTGTCGGCTTTCTCTTGCGTCAATTCCGCTATCTGTTTATCAATTTCTTTTACAGTACCTGCATCGCTTGTGCTCGCTTTATCTTTAGCAAGAGATTCAGCTTTGAGTTCAATATCTAGAATTTCGGTACGCATTAATTTTGAACGGGATTCAGCCGCATCAGCCTGTTGTTGTTTAGCCTCGGCCATTTCAATTAAATCGGTAGACGCAGATTCTGCAATGTTTCTTTGCGGTATTTCTTCGGGCAAATTATTCTTTTGAGCTGTTAACTTAGCGATGGATTCCTTTGAATTAATTTGTACTGCTTTATCCAATTCTTTAGCATAATTCATCGATTGATCGGCTTCAGCCTGTTTGCTCGAAGCATCTTCCTCTATATTTTTGGCAATGGTGTAAATTGCATACGCTTGCATGGTTGCAGCTTTTGCTTCCTTTTTTAACTGATTGGCCTTTTCAACTTCGCTTGCTTTCTCTTGTGTGCTGGCAATGGTTTGTGCATTTTTCTCGATAGTTTCGGCACTGCTCAATTTACTTTTGGCCGCATCCATTTTGGATTTTGACAAGGCATATGCTTGATCCGATTTCAATTTTAACTTATCTGCTTCAGCTTGTGTGTCCTTTGCATCTTGATAGGCAATATTCAATAAATCCTGATTGCTTAAGTTAGAAACTTTAGGCTCTTCTACCGGCTTTACTTCGGCTACATAATTCACTTCCAGTTTAGCTTTCGCTTTCAATAAGGCTTGCAAATTAGCTTCGTTAATGGCAGCATCATCAAAAATATTCTCCACCAAAAGTTTATCATTTTTAATACTGATTTTTTGCTGTAAGGTTCCCAAATCCTTTTTATCGGGAACAATTACAGTTTCAGTTTTCATTGGACTTACTTCACTTTCAACATTAAAAATATACTTACCGCTACTAGGCAAAGGAATGCTGTAGTTTCCAGTTTTAGGATCAGATTTGTAAACACCAATAATGTTTTTTGTTTCACTATCTCTTACAGTTATAGTTGCTTCGGGATGTGAGTTTTCGTCGTTACCTGAAAATACACCCGAAATAAGAGCTATAGATGGTGGTTGTGGTCCGATTTTAATTTTATAAACATTAATGTTTCCTTGTCCACTTGTTCTACGCGAAGAAAAATAGGCGATTTTATTCACATCATCTGCAACATACAAGATATCGTCATCAGGCGTATTTATTGCAAAATCCATATTCTCGGGCGTCCCCCAAGTGCCACTCGCCGGATTGTAGATCGATTTAAATACATCATAACCTCCCATTGAATTATGTCCCTTTGAGCAAAAATACAAGGTGGTGCCATCTGCACTAACATATGGAAAATCTTCATCGTACTGAGAATTTATTGTAGCATCGAGACGAATAGGATTTGTCCAGTCGCCATTATCCATGCGTTTTACTTTGTAAATGTCTTTCCCATTTTTATCGTTCGCACCATAGCTCGAAAAATAAATTTCGTTTTTGGTAGGATTCAGCACTACAACCGATTCTTCATTCTTCTTTTTATCTAGATCGGTTTTAAAATCATCCGGCTTCACGAGCAACTTTAACCCCAGTGAGCTTAAATCGTAGGCTCTGAAATAATCGGTTAGTTTCAATTCCTTTTTGTCCATAACGGTTAAATCACTGATGTTTTTTAAGAGCTCCATCCCGTTGCGGCACATATCCAATTGGCGGTCAACCGGAAATTTATCAAGGTCTACCTTTTGAGCTTTTAACTTAAAGGTATTATAGGCATTAAGTGCACTCGAAAAACGATAATTTAAATGATAGGCCTTTCCTAAATAATAAAAAACAGCATTGGGTGTTTCTGCATTGCGCGAAGCAAACTCGAGGTACGAAATAGGTTTTTCTCGATCGTTACCGGCTTCGAGTGCGCATACACCAAACCGGTAATTGTAAACAGGATCTTTGGCATAAAAACTCAACAATTGAGAGTAAAGCGGAAGCGCTGAAGTAAAATCTCCTGCATCAAAATATTTTTGTGCTTGCTTTTTTACATCCGATTCAGACGTATTTTGAGCTTGTACTGCACCTGTTATACAAATGCAAAAGCTTAAAAACACCAGTTTAAAATAAGTAGAGAGTAATCTCATAGAGACAAAACCTGCTAAAATTGTTAGTTTTGATAATCAATTAACTATATAAAATAATTGCACAAAATACTAAATTTAAACACGTTTATTCTGTCATAATAGAGTTTTTATACACGGGTTTTTAACCATCGATATTTGATAAAGTAGTATTTTTTGTTGTGCCGCTTAGATGATTCAAAAGGTGGTTAAATTCCACAACCATTCAAACAAGTTACTGCAATAAATAAATCTACCATCCATACAGCTATTCTATTTCCAGCTTGATTAATATTCAAAATCAACGAAAATACATCCGGAAAATAGTTCAGCACTATTTTTAAAAATGCTAGTTTTATATAAAACGAACCACTGATGTAAGAAAATCTTAGCAAGGTTATGGATTCTAATACATCGCAATGCCAGGATGGGAAACTAAAAAAGGTTGCTCCAATTACTGAAAGTTGGTAGGCTATTATTTTATAAAGAAGTGTTGGGTTTTAAACATCGCTTCTCAATATTTTTTCGAGCTTTTTTCCTTTTGCTAATTCATCAACTAACTTATCTAAATACCTTACTTTTCGGGTTAATGGATGATCAATTTCTTCAATTCTATATCCGCAAATAACTCCCTTTATTTGATTGACGTTTGGATGTAGTTTTGCCTGTTTGAAAAACTCCTCAAAATTTACGTTCTGTTCACAAAGCTGTTTAAGTTTCACTGAATCAAAGCCGGTCAACCATTCAATAACTTGTTGCAGTTCGTCAACGGTTCGACCCTTTCGGACAACCTTTGTAACATAGTGCGGATAAACTGATGCTACAGTCATTCTTGCAATTTTTTGGTTGTGTTCCTCAGTAACTTTCATCTTATTTCAATCGCTCTAATTTTCCCTTTTTCTTCACAATGTTTTTATAATCGTATTGAATTTCCCTTGCCTTTTTTAAACAACGCTTAACAAGTTTCAAATCTATTTCATCCGGTGTTGAAAAAGTTAACGATGCATCTTTAAATTTACCGGAACCGGGTTTTAATTCAGGCTCACCAAACTCGACACCACTCCAAAATAGCAGTCGCACGCAGTTTTTTAGTTTGTGGTAGCCTACTATGGGGTTGCCGTCTAAAAACCAAACCGGATGTGCATGCCACACTTTGTTTTCGGCATCGGGTAGGGCAGCGTTTATCTCTTTATAAAGCAGGTCGCATATTTTTTTGTCGGCAGGCACCTGGGCTTTATGGTATTCGCTTATGTCTTTGTTCATAGTAGTATCAGTATTAAATAAAGATAATAAAAGG
>DGQS01000086.1 GCA_002389785.1 Bacteroidetes bacterium UBA4408 | reverse complement strand
TTAGAGAAGAAGGAATTAAAGCATTAAAGCAAACGGGTGCAGTCGGCGTAAGTAGAGATGGTATGGATATCGCGATCGGTTGTATAGAAAACAAAAAACTACAGTTTGCTGGTGCCAACAACCCACTTATTTTAATTCGCAACAATCAACTTACCGAGTACAAAGGCGATAAGCAACCTATAGGAATTTATTCAGGTACTCCGAAGCCTTTTACCAACCATGAAATAGACTTACAAGCGGGTGATTGTATTTATTTATACAGCGATGGATATGCAGATCAATTTGGCGGACATCAAAATAAAAAGTTTAAATACGCTCAACTTAAGGAATTACTTACTACTATTGTACAATTGCCAATGGAACGTCAAAAGGAAAAGCTTCAGCTCAATTTTGAAGCATGGAAGTCCGACAATGAACAGGTTGATGATGTTTTGGTAATAGGGATTAAAACCTAAGCGCAGTATTATGCAAGTTGTAAAAAGGGATGTTTTCGGGAATATTGTGTTGATCAAGCGCATTTTGATTTCTCTAATTGGCATGTTAACCTATCCTAGTTTTAGCTGGTTAAATTCAACTAAAATTGAAGGAACCGAACATTTTGAAAAATTGCCCGATCGCAATATTCTCTTTGTAAGCAATCACCAAACCTATTTTGCAGATGTAATCGCCTATCTACATATTTTTTGTAGTGTAAAATGGAAATTCAGGAATAGTATCTCCAATCCAATTTATTTATTAAATCCGGTAACTAATACCAGTTTTATTGCAGCACAGGAAACAATGAAAGCAGGTATTTTGCCAAAAATATTTGGATACGTGGGTTCGGTGCAAGTTAAGCGAACTTGGCGAGAAGCAGGAAAAGACATTAAGCGCAAAGTAGACGTAAATGAATTTTCAAACATCGAAAAGGCCTTGCAGCAGGGGAGAGTGATTACTTTTCCGCAAGGTACGACAACGCCCTATGCGCCCGGACGTAGAGGAACAGTTCACATTATTAAGCACTATCAACCGATTGTTATTCCGGTTGTTATTAATGGGTTTAGACGTGCCTTCGACAAAAAGGGATTGCGTTTAAAAAAGCGAGGCGTACAATTTTCAATAAAATTTAAAGCTCCTTTACAAATTGATTACTCAGCCGATTCCGATACTATATTGGCTCAAATTATGGAGTCGATTGAACAAAGCGATAGTTTCTATCCGGCTGCCAGAGCGCAACTTACCGAAGTTTAATTTGCTTCGCAAGCTGCCTTTAAATTGTTGAGGCCAAGTTCAAAATCGGGTCCCACCATTTTATCCATAAAAAGACTCATGTATTTGTGAGGCACCGTAAGCATTGCCGGCATTCCTTCTCCGTTAGAGTCTAATGCCCAAGTAATTTTTGATCCTTCTGCCTCTTTATTCAAGGTAAAAGTTGCCCCAGATTTTCCCATACCTTCAAACTCCATTTCCATAACAACCATAGTGTTGGGAGTACTTTGAACGATGGTCATTTTACCATTTCCTACCTCGCTTTTATCGCTGCGCCAAGTATATCCCTGTCCGAGTCCTTTTTCGGCACCAAAAAAGTCCATTTGTATGGCAGGGTCTTTTTTAGCCCAGGGCATCCAGGTAATAAAATTTTTAAGGTTGTTTATCTTATCAAATACCAACGAATCTGAAGCCTTAATCACAATGGATCGTTCAACATGTGATTTTGAAGATAAAAAGAAGGAGCCGGCAATTAACAGTAGTACTAGAACAAGCAGTGCAATTCCAATTTTTTTAAGTGTTTTCATTTTAAAGGGGTTGGGTTCGATTTTCAAAATTAAAATTTTTTAGAAAATAACAAATGCAACTTAACTGTACCCTATGCTGTATTTGTAGCTGCAGTATACCCTCCTAGAATTACTTCACATGAATGTTGCTACATTACTTTTTTAGCAGAATTAACACAACGGATTTTATAAACCTTTTCTAAATTTGCAAGGCATAAAAAATAAAACTATGAAGACGAATCATGAAATAGATTATAAAATTTTAGGTGAAGAAATGCAGTCCGTAGAAATTGAGTTAGACCCTCAAGAAACAGTCGTTGCCGAGTCGGGTAGCTTTATGATGATGGACAATGAAATTCAAATGGAAACCATTTTTGGTGACGGTTCTCAAAGTGCAGGAGGGGGTTTTATGAATAAATTATTTTCAGCAGGAAAGCGTTTGCTTACAGGTGAAAGTTTATTTATGACCGCCTTTACAAATACCGGAACCGGGAAAAAAAGAGCCATGTTTGCCGCCCCATATTGCGGTAAAATTATTGCCATGGATTTGTTTCAACTGCAAGGTAAAGTGATTTGTCAGAAAGATGCCTTTTTATGCGCCGCTAAAGGAGTTAGCGTTGGTATTGAATTTCAAAAGAAACTTGGTACCGGTATTTTTGGAGGAGAAGGATTTATAATGCAAAAATTGGAAGGCGACGGAATGGCTTTTGTGCACGCTGGTGGAAATATAATTGAACGTAATTTATTACCGGGCGAATTAATAAAAATTGATACCGGATGTATCGTTGCGTTTACCAGTGGAGTTGATTACGATATTCAATTTGTGGGAGGTATTAAAAATACCATTTTTGGAGGTGAAGGCTTGTTTTTTGCTACACTTAGAGGCCCGGGAAAGGTTTGGATTCAATCGTTACCAATTAGCCGGTTGGCCAGCCGTATTATATCGTATGGCAGAGCCGGTGGTCGTAAAGAAGAAGGAAGCATTTTGGGCGGACTAGGAAATTTATTGGATGGTGATGGTATGTAATATTTAGACTTTCTGGGTCTGACTATTTTTACTAAAAGTATTCCAATTAAATAGAACAATAGATAGCAACAAAATACTATAAGCCAGAAACTGTGCTGAGTTTGCCTTTTCATGAAAATAAAAAAAGGCGATACTGAAATTTAACAAGGGATTGATGTACAAAAGTATACCCATTGTGGCGCTGTCGATACGTTTTAAGGCTATTAAGTTTAGTAATAACGGAATAATGGTAAATACAACCGCCAAAATAACGATCAATAAATAAAACGAAATTTCACCGGGAATTTGTGTGGAGAATACCGGAAAAAAGGGAAGTAATAAAACTGCAGAGGAAATCATTTGAAAGGTAAGTATTACAAACTTTTCGATATGGCTATTGCGCTTTTGCGAAATCAGGTAAAAGGCATACGATAAAGCAACAATAAGACTAAAAAGCAGTTCAATAAAAGAGGTTGTTCCCAACATTACACAACTTATCATACTTAGTGCAACAGCTATCCATTGAATTAATTTTAATTTTTCTTTTAAAATAAGAGAAGCCAAAATTGCTGTAATAATTGGACAAATTAAATACGCAAATGAAGCCGCTTTTATACTTATTTGATTCATCACATAAATGTAAAAAAACCAATTAGCAGTAAGCAGTATTCCTCCTAACACAGTTAGTAAAACCGTTTGTTTTTTTTGTTGAGAGCTGAGGTTTTTAAATATTCCGGCTTGCTTTTGAAAGTTTTTTGAACGCAAAATAAAAGTCACCATAGAAATAATTCCGGCTGAAAAAAATATACGGAAAAATAAAATATCGGCCGAATTATATAAATGAAGCGGATGTAAACAAAAGCTAATGAACCCCCAAATAATAAAGGATCCAAGTGCTGCAGCGAAATAAGGTATTTTTGTATCCATACGGTTACAAAACTACTAATTTAACTGTGTTGTGTTGATTACTTCTGAAACTTGTTATACCAGCTTTTCAATAAGCCGGTATCTTTGTAAAAAACTGCACAATGATTTCTTTTTTAAAGAACTTTTACGAAAAAAATAAGAAGTATTTTTTAGTTGATTTTGTTATGTACCTGGTAATTATATTGGGGGTAATAATCTGTATGTTACTTATTATTTAACAATGATCAAAGGAAGGACAATACTTAATTGCATTTGCAGTGGATTGTTGATTGCTTATTGCACGCTGTTGATAGCTTCCTGCGGAAATACAAAAAGAGTAACAAAATCAACCGAGGTTAATGCATTATCCGAACGCGATACAAAAACGAAGGTTCTTCTAATGGAGGCACTCAAGTACAAAAACACTGCATATAAAATGGGTGGAACCGATTCGCACGGTATGGATTGTTCGGGATTGGTTTATACCTCATTTAAAAAAATTGCAGTTGATTTGCCCCGCACTTCCCGCGAGCAATCGAGCGTTGGTGAAGAAGTTAGTAAGTCTGAAGCTGCAGTAGGAGATTTATTATTTTTCGAAACGTCAGGGAAGGCAAAAGGGATAAATCATGTAGGACTCATAACTAAAATAAGTAACGACGGTCAAGTTACTTTTATCCATTCAACCTTGAAGGCCGGTGTTATTGAAGACACACTAGATATGCCTTACTATCAAAAAAGTTTTGTGAAAATAATGCGCGTGTATTAGTAAAATTATTGGCGGTTTTCACGCGGCAATTCAACTATTTTTTTTACGATAAGGTATTTTCGTTTTCCCCCGATTGTATAACCTATTAAAGCTTCACCTTTGTATTCGCAAGGTATAGCAAGTTGAGTTGCATTTTCAGTAACTTGTTGATTGTTTAATTGGAAAGTGCCCGTAGTGTAAGTATTGACTGTAATCACTAAGGTGTCGTTTTTTGAAAATGCAGCACCACCATTTTTTTTGTTGTAAACTGTTACATCGTGGTATTCATTCTTGATCCATGATTGATCAATTATCAAATTTTCACTGCCGGCAATTGCCACCACTTTAAAAACGTAACGAACGCCGGAAGGACTACCAGCTGCACCTCCCATAAATTGTTGAGAACTGGCTGCTGCGCATTTTAATTTTTTATCTGTAATGGCAGCATTAACTGCCATTACAGATAAAAATAAAAGACAAACAAGTGTACTTTTTTTCATGGTTAATTTTCGTTGATCGTAATTTTTTCCATTACATCGCCCATGCGAATATCGTCAAGTATATCCAGTCCATCAACCACTTTTCCAAAACAAGTGTGATTTCTATCAAGGTGTGCGGTATTGTTGCGACTCAATACAATAAAAAACTGTGAACCGCCGGTATCCCTTCCTGCATGAGCCATTGAAAGTACACCTCGATCGTGGTATTGATTGCCTCCATCCAATTCACATTTAATTTTGTATCCTGGTCCTCCTGTGCCGGTACCTTTTGGACAACCGCCTTGCACTACAAAATCAGGTATCACGCGATGAAATGTCAATCCATCGTAAAATCCTTTTTTTGCTAAGTCTGTAAAGTTTTTCACTGTGTTGGGCGCATCTTTATCATAAAACTCAACTTTTAATGTACCCTTGTTTGTTTTAATTTCGGCTGTTGTCATATACTTATTTAACTATTGGTTTATTTTTAGTCTAAATTAATTCCCGTTCAGAATTTTTTTCAAAAATAGACTTTTTTAGCTAACCCTTGCCGAATCAACAAATCACACTTGTTAACTTTTCTTAACGATAAGTTTTTTCGATTTAAGCGAATATTTTTTTTGTGTTCACACTTTAATTAATATTTTAGCCACAGATAAAAAACGACCATACATCGAATTTTGAATAAAAATTGAAGAAGCTAAATTTCATATTTTTTTGTTTGCTGGTACTACAGGTACTTCCAGCTCTAGCCGGAAACAGCAAGGGAGAGCTATCTTCAGTTAGTTCTGAGGAAGTTGGGAAAGATACTGTTCCGTTCCTCATTTCGCCTGATTTTTTAAAAAACAATGACATTGAAAGCTTTGATGACATTGATAACAGTGATAACGATTTTGACGAAGAATCGGCTGCTTACGATCCGAACTTCGATTATTACGGTATTTGGGACACTATTAGTGTGAATCCGTACAAAATGGATTTAACTCAAAAACCTGACACTACCTTAATTATTTTACAAGACAAGTATCAGTGCGACTATAATCATCCTTATTGCGGAAATATTACCTCTGATTTTGGACCTAGAAGCCGAGTACGTTATCATTATGGAGTTGATATTAAGCTCGAAACCGGTGAAGCAGTGCGCTGTTCATTTGAAGGTACTGTGCGAATAGCACGTCGAAGCTCAACCTTTGGAAATGTTGTAATGGTGCGTCACAAAAATGGTTTAGAGACCATCTATGCGCATCTTTCTGCCATTCACGTAAAAATAGGGCAACATGTTGAATCGGGTGAAATACTTGGCTTAGGCGGTAATACAGGTCATTCTTCAGGAAGTCATTTGCATTACGAAGTACGTTACAAAGGAATGCCCATTAATCCAAATTCCATTATTTCGTTTAGCGAAGGCAAATTAGTGCGAGATAGTATTGCAATTGACAAAAGTAATTTTTCCTATATCGTTGATTTTCGTTCAAAATCAAAATCCTATGCTAAATCCGGAAAGCATGGAAAGTACTACGTTGTTAAAAAAGGAGATACCCTCGGCAAAATAGCACAACGTAAAAATATTTCACTTAAAAAATTGTGTAGACTTAATGGAATTCGCACCACAACAGTGCTTCGTCCCGGTAAGCGCCTACGTTTGGTTTAATTTTTCGAGTTCAACTTCCTAAGTTTTTCTTTTGCGTTTAATAATTCATTTTTCGTATCAATACTGCGAATAGAAGTTTTGTTTTTAGGAATTATTTTTAACGCGTTTATTTCTATAAGAAAATGCTGTAAGGAAAGCTTTCCGGCAGCAAAATTAACTTGCAGCTTATTTAATACCGGTTGCTCATAAATAGCAAGCAAAGGCTCATATACTTTCACTGCTTCATTATAAAAGGCTAGACCATTTACCGATTCATTGCGGCTTTGTACTAACAATTTCAATTCATCAAGTTTTAAGAAGGGATAATCGCAACCTATCAGTAGAAAGGAAGCATCGGGAAATTTTTTAGTTGCAGTGAGCAATGCTGCAATTGGTCCGTTATTTTCAAACTCAGGAGCATCAATTAAAACAGGAATTCCTGATGGGAAATTGGATTCTTGAGAACGATTACAAGAAACTACAACAGCATCACAAAGGTTCAACAGCAAGTCAAAAACATACTGCCATTGGGCCTTTCCGTGATACTGCAACATGCTTTTATCAGTACCCATTCGCTCACTTTTACCGCCTAAAGCAATAATACCAATTAAAGGATGCATGTTATTACTTGTCTTTTTTCAAGCCCGGAAATTTCATTTTTAATGCTTCTAAGGATTCAACAACTTTTTTGGTAATAAGGTATTCTTTATACCAATTTTGGTCGCTCGGTATAATGTTCCATGCAGCACCATCGGAGCAATTCGCAAAAACATCTTCATAGCATTTCATGTATTGGCTCCAGTATTTTCGCTCCAAGATGTCATTTTCATTGTGTTTCCACATTTTGCTTGCATCATTTAATCGTTCATTTAATCGTTGTAATTGCTCCTCTTTTGATACATGTAAATAAAATTTCAATACAATTGTTCCATTCTCAACCAGCATTTTTTCGAAATTATTTATGTGCTCAAAACGTTGAAGAACCGTGTTTTCATCAACCCATTTATGTACGCGTTGTATTAACACATCTTCGTAGTGAGATCGATTAAAAATACCCATCATCCCTTTTTCAGGTACTTCTTGATGAATGCGCCACAAGAAATCATGTTTCAATTCAAGTTCACTTGGTTTTTTGAAAGCAAATACTTTGCAGCCGATTGGATTTACGGGTTCAAACACATTCTTTATTGCACCATCTTTTCCGGAAGCATCCATTCCTTGTAAAATCACCAACAAAGCATGTTTGCCTTCAGCGTAAAGCAAATTTTGCAAAACTTCCAATTTGAGCTTTAATTTTATTGTTTCCTTTTTAAGGTTGTCTTTGCTCAGCTTTTTTGGAGCACGAGTACTGATGGAACTCAATTTTATTTTTAGCATAGCAAATAAGGTAAATTAATTCTCCTCTAAGATAGGAAACAAGTTACAATCTTTTAAAATTGTTTAGTAAAGCAGTTAGATAATGAGGGTATGAATTCAATCGTTCGTTATTCTGCCTGAAAAAAATCAGCTGTAAAGTTTACCAGATATAACTTTTCTGAAGCTCGGGTAACTGCCGTATAAAGCCATCTTAAAAATTCGGCATTAATCATTTCTTCTGTGATATATCCTTGTTCAACAAAAACACAAGGCCATTGCCCACCCTGTGCTTTATGACAGGTAACTGCATATGCAAATTTAACCTGCAAAGCATTAAAAAACGGATCAGCTTTTATTTTTAAGAAGCGTTTCGATTTGTTGGATTCGTTTGAATATTCGGCAGTAACAGATTGATACAATTTATTATTTTCAGAATAGGTTAACGCAGGTGCTTCTGATTGAATTGTAGACAAAATTAATTTTACGTCAAACTCTGTATCGTCAATGTAATCAAGCATCTTAATGGTAACATCAGCGAAACGAAACCCATGTTTTTCAATGAATTTCTTAACCCTTTTTATTTGTACAATATCACCATTTGCAATAAAATCTGCTTTTGCATCTTCGGGCAACCAGTAATAATTGTTTTTTACAACCATCAGTAAATCTCCTTCGGCCAATTCGGTTTCACGCCAAAGAATTTGATTGCGAATTTGTTGGTTATAGCCATTGGCACGTTTATTAGAGCGACAAATCATCATGGTTCCTTCTTCACCATATTTTCGGAAGGCACTTTCCAAATTTTCAATTAATTCATTCCCATTAATATGTGATATGTCGCTAAAGGAATTCAACGAAAATTTAGGAATACCTTCAAGATGCATTTTAATAGCAAATCGCAGAGCAGTTGCATTGGTCAATATTCCCGACTCCTCCGCTTGACGCATTACCTCTGTTAATTCAGTAGCATGAATGGTTACCGGAAATGCATGTTTTAAATAGGTTAAATCCAAGGCTGGACTTTGCTCCAAACCTACCGGTGGAAGCTGCGCGGTGTCTCCTATAAAAAGCAATTTGCAGTTTTTTCCTTGTGCTACATAACGCATTAAATCATCGAGTAAACTTTGGCTGCCCGAAAATGCATCATCTTTAGCACTGTTGCCATCACCAATCATTGAAGCTTCATCAACTATAAAAATAGTTTGTTCGTGCTTGTTGGGTTGTAACACAAATAGGGCAGCGCCTGCTTCCTTGTCGACTTTTGGTTTGTAAATTTTTTTATGAATGGTAAAGGCAGGCTTGCGTGAATAATTGCTCAATACTTTTGCTGCTCTTCCTGTAGGTGCAAGCAGTACATAGTTTATATTAAAAGAAGGCAGCGTGTTCACCAAAGCTCCCACAATGCTGGTTTTACCTGTACCCGCATACCCTTTCAATAAAAAAACGCAATTTTCTTTTTCTGAAAAACAAAATGCGGTAAGTTGCTTCATCAATTTACTTTGTCCCGATGTGGGCTCATGCACGAAATTTTTATGCATGAGTTTTTCAAAGTTTTCACTGTTTGTCATTTTAGAATTCAGCAAAATCTTACTTCAACTTTGTTTTGTATTGAAAAGCAACGCTCAGTTTTATCCTTACTTGTTGGTTATTCGAATAAAGATTGTTTCTGTTTTTCATTTGAAAAGGGATAAATTTTAATTGATTTGCCCCATAAAATCTACCATTCTCCACACATCTTCAAATGAATTGTACAAGGGAGCAGGAGCTACCCGAATAACGTTCGGTTCGCGCCAATCTGATATAACACCTTTGGAAGTTAGTTGATTAAAGTAGGCACGTGCATCTCCACCGTGTGCCAATATGCTCAATTGCGCTCCTCGTTGTTTTTTGTCGCGAGGAGTAATAATTTCTAAGTGATAGTTTCCTTTTTTTGCATTTAATTCGTCCAACAAAAACTCCAGGTATCCTGTAAGCAGCTCTCTTTTTTTAGCGAGTGATTCCATTCCAACTTCTTCAAATATATCTAAACTTGCTTTGCAAGCAGCCATGCTCAAAATAGGAGCGTTGCTCAATTGCCATCCTTCTGCACCAGCCATGGGAACAAATCCCTTTTCCATTTTAAAACGTACCTCCTTTGTGTGCCCCCACCAACCGGCAAATCGTGGTAAATTTTCATTTTCATGTTGTTGATGAACGAAGGCACCTGCTACTCCGCCCGGTCCCGAATTCAAATATTTGTAGCTACACCAGCAGGCAAAGTCTACTTTCCAATCGTGTAGTTTTAAAACTAAGTTTCCGGCTGCATGTGCTAAATCAAAACCAACAAGAGCGCCAGCTTGGTGTCCAGCCTTAGTAATCGCTTCCATATCGAATACTTGCCCGGTATAATAATTTACACCACCAATCAGTATCAACGCTAATTCCTCTTTATTTTTTTCAATGGCTGCAAATATATCTTCCTGTCGTATGCAATGTTCTCCTTCGCGGGGATGTACTTCAACAATTGCACTTTCAGGCGCAAAACCATGAAATTTTACTTGACTTTCAAGCGCATACTGATCAGAGGGAAATGCTTTTGCTTCACAAATAATTTTATAACGTTTGGCAGTTGGCCTGTAAAAACTTACCATCAATAAATGCAAATTAACGGTAAGCTGATTCATCATAACCACCTCACTTGGTAAAGCACCAACAATATTTGCCGCTTGCTTGGTTAAATTTTCGTGATAGGAAACCCAAGGTAGTTTAGCCATGAAATGTCCCTCAACACCGTAATGGGCCCAATCTTCCAGTTCTTGTTTTAAATTGTCAAGCACTGTTTTAGGCTGTAATCCTAGCGAATTACCTGTAAAATATAAAAGAGGCTTACCCTCATGATGCGGAAAATGAAAACGATTTCGGTAATTTTTTAACGGGTCAATGTTGTCTTGTTGTTGTGCAAATTCAAGCGAGTTAATGTAGTTCATTGTTTAAAAGTTGATGGATGCTGTTAAGCGAATACAGAATAAAATTCAATTGCCTAAAGATATATCTTTGCCCTCAATTTAAAATTTAAAAATATGAAACGCGATAAATCAGAAGCATTATTTGAAAAGGCAAAAAACTATTTTCCGGGAGGAGTTAATTCACCGGTAAGAGCGTTTCGATCGGTTGGTGGCACGCCTGTATTTATTGAAAAAGGAGATGGCTGTAGGATATGGGATGCAGATGGTAATGAATACATTGATTTTTGCTGTTCATGGGGACCACTAATTTTAGGACATAACAATGCCAAGGTGCGAAATAAAGTTGTTGAGACCATTGCAAACGGAACCTCTTTTGGAGCGCCTACACGTTTAGAAAACGAATTGGCTGAATTAATCTTGAGCAACAATAAATATATCCAGAAAATTCGTTTTGTTAGTTCTGGTACAGAGGCAGTTATGAGCGCTATTCGCCTTGCCAGAGGATTTACAGGTAGAAACAAAATACTGAAATTTGAAGGCTGTTATCATGGTCATGTTGATTCCTTGCTGGTAAAGGCAGGCAGTGGTTTGGTCACATTTGGAAATTCTTCGTCTGCCGGTATTCCTGAAAGTTTTGTAAACGAAACCATTGTAGTTTCATTAAATAATTTAGCAGCAGTGAAAAGCGCTTTCGCAGAATTTAAGAATGAAATTGCTTGTGTGATTATAGAGCCGATACCTGCTAACAATGGACTTTTGCTACAAACTGCTGAGTTTTTAAAAGAACTTCGAACCTTGTGTAGTGCCGAAGGAAGCTTACTCATTTTTGATGAAGTAATTTCAGGATTTAGAGTTGGATTTACAGGCGCTGCAGGGTACTATGGAATTCAACCCGATATTTGTACCTATGGTAAAATTATTGGAGGTGGATTGCCGGTTGGTGCTTATGGAGCAAGTGCCGAAATTATGGGCAATATTTCGCCCGAAGGTAAGGTTTATCAGGCGGGTACTTTATCAGGAAATCCGGTAGCCATGAGTGCTGGAATAGCTCAATTGACCGAATGTTTGAAGCCTTATTTTTATGAACAACTAAAAGCCAAAACTGAGGCATTTATTCGTGAAGTTTGTGATTATGCCGCCTCAAAGTCCTACGATTTTAGCATGTATTCAATTGGTTCAATATTTTGGATAGCATTTAGCAAAGCAGAAGCAATTCGCAGTGCCGATGAAATAGATGCTTCCGGTATGGATAAGTTTCGCGTGTTTTATCATGAATTACTGAAAAGGGGCGTTTATCTTGGTCCATCCGGGTATGAAGTAGGTTTTGTTTCGGAAGCGCATACAGCAAAAGATTTAAGTAGTGCAGCGCAACATTTTTGTGCAGCATTAGACCTTGTTTTCAGCACAAAATCAGCTAGCTGATAACAATCAGTTTTTCATCCTACTTTATAACAAGTATTTTACGTTCTTTGCGGAAAAATTTATCGAAGCTTTTGGCTGGATAGTTTTTTATCTGATAATTCATTTTCTTAATCTTAGCTTTATATACATGTATTGGATTTTAATAGTTGTTTTCTTCGCTCATTGGTTTTGCTCTTTGTTTTTTCATACCGCTTTTTTGCACCGATTTGGTTCACATAAAATGTTTACAATGAGTGCTTTTACTGAAAAAGTATTCTATTTTTTCACCTGGTTTTTTCAAGGCTCTTCCTACTTAGTTCCTAGAGCATATGCGGTAATGCACCGCATGCATCACGAATACAGCGACACAAAGAAGGATCCGCATTCGCCTATTTTTTACCGCGATGTTTTTCAAATGATGTGGGAAACGAAAAAAATTTACAACGATTTCAAAACGGGTGCAATTAAACCCGATAATCAGTTTTCAAAAGACTTACCTGTTTGGGATAAGATGGACCGCTTTGGCGATCACATGTTAGTGCGCATTATTTGGGGGGCAATTTACTTTTCAATTTATGCATTTGTGATAACTCGATACGATTTATCATGGTGGTGGTGTGCTTTATTACCCATACATTTTTTAATGGGCCCTATTCAAGGCGCATTTGTAAATTGGTGTGGACATAAATATGGTTATCAAAATTTCGACAACCACGATCATTCCCACAACACAACTCCTTTTGGATTGCTCTTAATGGGCGAATTGTTTCAAAACAATCACCACAAATATCCCTTAGCTCCGAACTTCGCTAAAAAATGGTTTGAGATAGATTTTACGTATCCCATACTTAAATTTTTATCGTGGATAAAAGTGATTCGTTTTGCCGAAGTAAAGGCCTAAACAAACCCAACACTTTCTCTCTGATTCCCTCTATTTATGAGGTAAACGCTTAATTTTATATAAACTAAAGTTAAGAAAGCTTGTTTGATTAGTTAGTGGTTAGTATGCGAGCAATCGCAATTAAACAAAATTGCAGCAGCATTAATCCTTCAATTCCAAAGGATATATAATACTCGCTTACTGTTGCCTTGCATTTATTTATTACAAGTATCGATAACAAGCCAGAAAGTATATATGCTGCAGCTTTCACTTGATCAGGTCCTGAATGAGAAAAGAAATAAATCAAGTACATTAAACAAAACAGAAGCATACTTATCTGTGCCAGTTGTACTGTTTTTTTTACACCCAAGGCAATCGGAAAGGTAACAATCTTTAATGCTGCATCAATTTCCATATCGCGAATGTCGAAAGGTAAGGTAATGGCAAACAAGAATAAAAAC
>DGQS01000104.1 GCA_002389785.1 Bacteroidetes bacterium UBA4408 | reverse complement strand
AACTCCTTTCCGCAATAACCACCTGTTAGAAGATTTGCTGAAAAATTGTTCTTCCACAACTATGCTTTGTGTAGCCATGGATTTAACCTTGCCTGATGAATTTATTCAAACACAATCAATCAACGATTGGAAAAGGAAAATCCCTAATTTACACAAACGACCTGCAATTTTCTTGCTGTATAAATAAAAAATCCCCGAAAATTTTTCAATTTCCGGGGATGCTAAATTCGATCTAATTTTTATTTTTTAGATAGCTTAATTCCAGCTTGTCCGTTTACTTGCAGCGTATATAAACCGCTTGCTAGATGCGATAAATTAATTGCCGATTTTTCACCAGACAAATAGCCTTCGTGCACCAACATTCCTAGTGCATTGATAACTTGATATTTTGTTTGTGCAGTTGCACCTTTTACAACCACCACAAGTTCGTTATTAAAAGGATTAGGATAAACAGCTACATCGTTATTTTTTGCTAGGGAAGCTATTCCATTCGGTGGTATTGTAGGTGAGTTTGGATTAAATGTTAATGGAATAGATGAACGCATGAGTGTTAAATTATTGGGAGAATTTAGTAAATCAAATCCAGCTCCCATCATTAAATGTAAGTCGAAACGGTAAGTTGAGGTATAGGTATAATCAAATACAAAATCGTACTCAGGCAAAGTATTTAGTGTTCCTGCCGGAATTGGCTGTGGTTGACCAAAACTATAATTCCACCAACCTTGTGAGTAAACTGTTCCGGAAGAACCAGGATGATTGTCCCAGATTGAAACATTTGATAAGTAGTCAAAATTTTGAACAAATCCGGCAACCTTGGATGCTGAGAAAGTTGAACTATTATTAATATACGGTAAAAATTCTACGGTCTCATTATATTCTGCTTGATCGTTGTTGTTACCATTGCTATCCGGATTGTTGTCATCATCAACATCCAATACAGCAACACTAAATGGTTTAATAGGAATTGGAATACATTTCGTGTAATAATTATTAGGTCCTTCTGTAAGTAAAACTTCCACATAGGCAGTATAACTGGTGGTTACAGAATTTGAAACCCAAATTTCGAATTCATCGGTCGACCAAGCTTCATTGTGCCAGCCAACATTGTTTAATCCGGCAGTACTATCTGAGATAGAAATTTGTGGATCTGTTGTTCTAAGTTTACACAATCCGCTTACTATTGAAGTACCATTTGTTTTATTATTGTAACATTTCACTTTAAAACGAATGGGTAGTCCCACATTCACTAAGTTATAAGGATTGAGCCCGTTCGTATTAACGGTGGCTGGTAAGCCAGGCAACCCTTGTGCATTAGGAGTTAAATAGGAACTGAAGTAGGTAGAATATTGATTTGCCACGGCTGCATCAACAAATGCTAAATTTGTTAAATAAGCTTCAGTGCTGTTGATACATGGGTTTAAAGTTGTAAAAGTTAAATCACTTCCGTAAGAGGTACCCACACTATTGGTTGCATAGGCACGGAAATGATAAGTAGTACTTCCGGAAAGACCTGTTAATCCAACACTAAATACTCCGTTACCACTACCTCCTGAAACTTTTGAATTAGCAATAGTTGGACTTGGATTGGTGCTATAACACACTCCACGATCAGTAACAGGAGAAGATCCTCCTGAAGTTACACTACCTCCGGCATTGGCACTAAAATAACTAATAGATGACGCAGCAGTGGTAGTTACGGTTGGTGGGGTAGGATTTGCAGTAACAAAAGATATTTGGCTACCATAAGCAGTTCCGGCCGTGTTGGTAGCATAAGCTCGAACATAATAGGTAGTATTGGGATTTAAACCGGTTAAATTGGAAACGAAACTTCCTGCACCACTTCCACCTGATATTACTGTGTTAGCTAAAGTTGGATTCGCAGTTGTGGCATAACAAATACCGCGCGATGTAACGGCAGAACCTCCAATGCTGGTTACGTTTCCTCCACTGTTAGCAGTAGTAGTAGTGATGGCGCTTGCTGCTGTTGTTGTAACCGAAGCAAGGGCTTGCGTAGTAGTTGTAAAGGTTAAATCGGCACCGTAAGCGGTACCAGATGCGTTGGTTGCATAGGCTCTGAAATGATAAGTAGTTCCCATCGCTAGCCCGGTTAGATTCGCAGTAAAAACACCGGTTCCGGTACCACTTGCAACTATTGAGTTAGCAGTGGTAGGATTGGCTGTGGTTGCATAGCAAACACCACGTGCAGTAACTGTTCCGGTTCCCGCACTTGTAACATTTCCTCCGGTTGTTGCTGAACTTGCTGTAATTGCGCTTGCAGCGGTACTTGTAACAGTTGGTATACCAAGTTTAGTCATGGTAGTAGTGCGTGGAACTGCCTCCGTTAAACATGCAGCATTTTTAAAAACATGAACTCTATAAGTTCCGGCTGCAGCAATTGAAAAGACAACAGGTTGAACTCCACTTGCAATTATGGTATTAGTGGTGGTAGTAACAGTTAAGTAATCTGTAGTTACAGAAGAACCCGCTGAAAAAGAACCAGCAACTAAGGTAATTTCATAATATTCACCTGCATATTGATCTGTTACAATGGTCACAGTTTGACCGTTGGTTGTTGGTCCTGTAGCCACCGTTTGTGGATACATCGTTGTTGCAATACAACCGGTTGTTGAAGCTGTTGTGGTAAAACTTACATCGGCACCATAACTCGTACCTGCACTACTTGTAGCATAAGCACGCACATGATAGGTTGTACCGGGAGTTAATGAAGATAAATTAGCTACAAAGGCACCTGTACCCGAACCATTGGCTACGGTAGCATCCAAGGTAGTAGGATTGACGTTAGTTGAATAACAAACTCCTCGAGATGTAACAGTTGCTGATCCGGCACTTGTAACATTTCCACCTGTACTGGCTGTTGTAGTTGTAATAGCTGAAATAGCAGTAGTAGTTACAGTAGGAGGGGTAGTAACAACTCCGTTTCTTGTAATCGAAACTCCTCTACATACGTTATCTGCGATGCAGCCATTATTTGAAAAAATATGTGAATAGTAAATTCCGGGAGTAGCTATATTAAAGTTCAGCGGTTGAGTACCATAAAACAAAACAGCGTTGGATGTATTAGTTACCGTAAAAAAGTCAGACGGATTACTTGATGTAAGCGTATAGTTTCCAACAGAAAGTGAAATCGCACTATATTCTCCTGAATAATTACAGGTTGTACCGGTTGAAGGCGAAATAACTACTACTTGTCCACTAGTAGTTGGTCCTGCGATAGTTCCGGATGGATATTGAGAAGTTGCAATACATCCTGCACCGCTGCCGCCACTTACAATGGTTATATCATAGTCTTCTGTTTCACCGGATCCAAAGCTAGTACAAGCATCTCCTGATCCATTTGAAAAACCTGTATTACGGCTTCTAACACGCATACCTGTTTGCCCAAGAACAGCATTAGCAGGAATGGTAATGCTAACACTGCTTGCAACTCCAACCGATGATCCAACAGCTACTGATGTCCATTCACTTGCATCAAATACTAAATTTTGATCATAATCAATCCAAATTGAAATATCACTACTTTGCAAACCTTCGGTAACAAAAAAAGTATAGGTTGTACCTCGAGCCAAAGTAGCTGTAACTTGAGAAGTTCCTGTAAAATATGTATAGGCAGAAGTTGTATTACTACATCCGGTGCCGCTGTTAAATAGGGAAGTAGCTGCTATGCTTACGGCATCAATGTATCCATTACCACTGGCCGTACATGAAACTGTATGTAAGGAAGTGTTGCAGTATTGAGCAAAGGCACTAATTTGAATTCCTAGAAGAATGGTTGTAAAAAGTAATTTTTTTAGCATGTTCAATGTTTTAATTTAATGTTTTGTATAAAATAAGTTTGCGAAGTTAGTATAAAGTAGGCAAAATCAAATTCCGCTAAGTAGATTTTTTACACAAGTAAATAATTTGTTTTGCACATAGTAATGTCTATAATTTGATTTGTAATCGCAAGCCAATTGCTTAACTTCGCAAACTTTTTTAACTAAAAAAATACAGTATGATTAAAATTACTCTACCGGATGGGGCTGTGCGTGAATATGAAAAGGGAACTACAGCTTTACAAGTAGCTTTAAGTATTAGTGAGGGATTAGCGCGCAATGTTCTGGCGGCAAAAGTTAATGGAACAGTATGGGATGCTTCAAGATCAATAAATGAGGATGCTACACTTTCTTTGTTAACCTGGAACGATGCAGATGGAAAAGCCACTTACTGGCATTCGTCGGCACATCTTATGGCAGAAGCCTTAGAAGCAATTTATCCCGGAACCAAGTTTGGAATTGGCCCTGCTATTGAGAATGGTTTTTATTACGATATTGATTTGGGAGGAAAAGTGTTAACGTCGGATGACTTTAAAAAGATTGAAGACAAAATGCTGGAGTTGGCTCAACAAAAAAACAAGTACCAACGCAGTGAGGTTTCAAAAAACGATGCTATTAAGTATTTTACTGAGAAACAAGATGAATACAAGTTGGATTTATTAAAGGATCTTGAAGATGGAAGTATAACATTTTATCAACAAGGAAACTTTACCGATTTGTGTCGCGGTCCGCATATTCCTGATACCGGCTTTATTAAGGCTGTAAAAATTATGAATATTGCCGGTGCTTACTGGAGAGGAGATGAAAAAAACAAAATGCTTACCCGTGTTTACGCTATTACCTTTCCCAAGCAAAAAGAACTAATCGAATATTTAGCATTGCTTGAAGAGGCAAAAAAACGCGATCATCGAAAACTGGGAAAGGAGTTAGAGTTATTTACCTTTTCCGAAAAAGTGGGAATGGGTTTACCACTTTGGCTTCCGAAAGGAACTGCACTGCGTGAACGTCTTGAAAATTTTTTGAGGAAAGCACAAGTTCAAGCAGGTTATCAGCAAGTTATCACCCCACATATTGGGAATAAAAATCTATACATAACTTCTGGTCATTATGAAAAGTATGGTGCCGATTCTTTTCAACCTATTCACACTCCAAGGGAAGATGAAGAGTTTTTTTTAAAACCAATGAATTGTCCGCATCATT
>DGQS01000065.1 GCA_002389785.1 Bacteroidetes bacterium UBA4408 | reverse complement strand
ACAATTTGCTTTTTATTATAAGCTACAACTTCAGAATTCATTTAGATTAAAATTTAAACAGCACACAAGGTAATGTTTTTCTTATGGCGTGAGAAATAATTCTAAAATTTTTCATTTACTTTAATCCAGCTAAAACTAAAATATGTACCCGGTAATTGATTTTCATTGCGACATGCTCTCTTACTTGCTCGAAGCGCCCAATCCGCAACCCAACCAACTCGCGAGCATAGGTTGCAGTATTCCTGCAATGCTGCAAGGAAAGGTAGTGCTTCAAATTATGGCAATTTATACTACTGTTGAACCAGGAAGCACTGTCAAAGGGTTACGGCAAAGTGTATTGTTTAATGAATTGATTCGAACCCATTCAACAAAACTTCAAAAGTTTGATAGCACATTTTTAGCCAGAGGGCTCAGTGATAGTAACTCAATTACTTGTATGACGTCTATCGAAAATGCTGCCTCTTTTGCGGAAGAAAATGAACCACTCTCTGTGTCTTTTGAAAGGCTGGAAAAAATAATTACAAGCACCGGAAAATTAGCATACATAGGTTTAACACATCATGGCGAAAACCGTTTTGGTGGTGGAAACAGCACTGCTGTTGGCCTCAAAAAGGATGGTGAAGCATTACTTGAATATTTATCCGGAAAAAAAATTGGGCTAGATTTTTCTCACACCAGCGATGCACTTGCATACGATATACTTACTCATATTTCTAAAAATAATTTACAAGTACCTATTTTAGCAAGTCACTCCAATTTTAGATCGGTGTACAATCATCCTCGAAACTTACCGGATGAAATTGCACGTGAAATTATTTTACAGAAAGGACTCATTGGCATGAACTTCTTACGTGCTTTTGTTAATGATAAAAATCCTGATGCATTGTTAGATCATATTGAATACGGAATGAAGCTTGGCGCAGAAGATGCACTCTGCTTTGGCGCCGATTTCTTTTATACCGAAAGCCATCCCGATCAAAGTAGGGTTCCATTTTTTTATCCTCAACATCAAAATGCAGCTTCCTATCCTACCATACTTGACTCGCTTACAAACAAGTATTCAATGGGGCAGTTAAAAAAACTTAGTCATAAAAATGGAATCAATTTTATTGCAGGTTTATGCTAGAATAATTTTCATTTTATCACCACGCAACTTCCAATCATCAAAATTGTACTAGCATTGCGTCACTTTTTTTTGAATAGCCCATTCTGATTTAGTTGGCGTTAAAAAGTAGGTTGAATATAATTGAGATTTAACTTTTTGAACTTACGAATCAAGACTACGCTTAATAAAAAAACCTACTTCCTACTATTTTACTCATAACTACTCATTCACTGCGAATTATTTGAATAACAACACAGTGAAACTAGATGCAATTCAATGACTGACTTAAAGCGATAAATAATACAATCTATAAATTGATTTTTTAAGGAATCAACAAATTTTTTAACTAAAGTGTAATTATCCCTTTACAATTTCGACTATCCCGTTGATTTTATAAATTTGCCTTCCAAATAAAATCAACAATGAAAATCAGAATCGAAAAAGACACCATGGGAGCTGTTGAAGTTCCGGCAGATAAATACTGGGGCGCACAAACTGAACGCTCACGAAACAATTTTAAAATTGGTCCGGAAGCAAGCATGCCCAAAGAAATCATTTACGCATTTGCTTACCTAAAAAAAGCAGCCGCTCACGCCAATTGCGATTTAAAAGTATTGAGCAGCGAAAAACGCGATTTAATTTCAAAAGTATGTGATGAAATTTTAACTAAAAGTCTTGACGATCAGTTTCCTTTAGTTATTTGGCAAACCGGAAGCGGTACCCAAAGTAACATGAACGTAAACGAAGTGGTTGCCTACAGAGCACACGTGCTATCCGGTGGTAAACTTGACGACGAAAAAAAGATTCTTCATCCCAACGATGATGTAAATAAATCACAGTCGAGCAACGATACTTATCCTACTGCCATGCACATTGCTGCCTATAAACAAGCAATAGATTGTACATTGCCGGGCATGAAAAAATTGAGAGATACCTTAAAAAGCAAATCTGATTCCTTTCAATCAATTGTAAAAACCGGGCGTACACATTTTATGGATGCTACTCCTTTAACACTTGGGCAAGAGTTTAGTGGCTATGTGCAACAACTTGACAACAGCATGCGCGCCATTAAAAATGCGCTCGAAATGGTTGCTGAATTGGCACTTGGTGGAACTGCGGTTGGTACCGGATTAAATACTCCCAAAGGCTACGATGTACTGGTGGCAAAAAAAATTGCTGAGTTTACCGGTTTACCCTTTGTAACCGCCCCCAATAAATTTGAAGCTTTGGCTGCCCATGATGCCATGGTTGAATTGTCGGGTGCATACAAACGTGCGGCAGTTGCTTTGATGAAAATTGCCAATGATGTGCGCATATTATCTTCCGGTCCTCGCTGTGGAATTGGAGAAATTATCATTCCTGATAACGAACCCGGATCTTCTATCATGCCGGGAAAAGTTAATCCTACTCAACCGGAAGCTCTTACCATGGTTTGTGCACAAGTAATGGGAAATGATGTTGCTGTTGGAATTGGAGGAAGTAACGGGCATTTTGAATTGAATGTATTTAAACCACTCATCGCAGCAAATGTGCTGCAATCGGGCCGATTAATTGGCGATGCTTGTGTTTCGTTTGAAGAAAAATGTGCACGCGGAATTGAACCTAATTTAGACGCAATTCAACACAACCTCGAAAATTCATTGATGTTGGTTACAGCGTTAAATCCTCATATAGGCTACGAAAATGCTGCTAAAATTGCTAAAAAAGCACACAAGGAAAATACCACCTTACGCAAAGCTGCAATCGAATTAGGCTTGCTTACCGATCAGCAATTTACCGATTGGGTTAAACCCGAAGACATGTGTGGTACACTTTAGTCGTTTTCAATTGAAACATAGACTCCTTCTTTTGCTAGTAATTTCTTGTGTATATCTTAGGGGATATGCACAAGAAAACAATGCAAAAAACCCAAAAGAAGAAATCACCATTAAAAAAGACCGATTTCTAAAAAAAACAAATTGGATAACCTTGGGGTGGGGATATGCTCAAAAATTAAACTCTTTTGAAGCCTGTTTTCCGGGCTCCTTAAATGCATACTTTCATGTAAAACAAGTGTATTTTAACGCAGGTATAATGCGCAGTAAACTAGATGTTTTGGTAGCAAAATACAGTGGAGATTTTTTGACAGATATTCACGGTACAGTAGGTTTTAGAACCGAAACCCGTAAAAACAATTTTTCCTACTTTGCCGGTCCTAGTTACGTGCATGGTTTACTCGATTCCTCTACCACTTATAAAGGTATTGGAGCTTATGCAGAAATTCAATATATCCAAAAAATCTATTACGATATAGGTATTGGCTCTTCAGTATTTATCAATTACAACCGATTTTTTCCGGTACTTGGAATCAGACTTGACATTTATTTCAGTAATGCTTTTAGGGGTAGGAAAACTGATGAATAGTACTAGAATTAGCTGAAACCAACAAACCGGCTACCTCTCTGTAAATAGCTCATTCATAGAATTAATGTAGCTTACAGAGCATCAGTGGACGAAAACCATCCTTGAATTTTTTTTAAATCACGCTCTGCAAATCTTAACAAATCTGCAAAAATAAAACGCCAAATTGTTTGTAAATTTGCAGCTTATGAAAAACTACCTTTACCTCCTTCTGTGCTTGTTGCTTGGAAGCAGTTTTACCGGCTTTGCTCAAAATAAAAAAGATGCCAAAGGATTGAAGCAAGGAGCCTGGGTGAAAATTGATCCTGCTAAAAAAAATAAACTCTATGAAGGGTCGTTTGTGGATGATAAACCGAACGGATTGTTTAAGTATTATTTTCCATCCAGAAAAATTAAAGCCATTACCACCTATAGCGAAAATGGTACAAAAGCAAGAGCAATTTTGTTTGACGAAGCCGGAAATAAAATCTCAGAAGGATGTTACCTAAACGAAAAAAAAGACAGCATCTGGAATTACTATAACCCCGACCATACCTTGATTGCACAAGAGAGTTATGTGAATACCAAAAAACACGGTGTATGGCGAGTGTATTATGAAAACGGGAAACTATACGAGGAACAAATCTGGCAAAATGGTGTTAAAGAAGGTAGCTGGAAACAGTTTTTCAAGAATGGAAATCCGAAAACAGAAGCGACTTATAAAGCAGGTGAATTGGACGGAAGTATGAAGCTCTTTTTTCCGGATGGAAAATTGGAATTGAACGGAACCTACGTGAATGCTATGCGTGAGGGAAATTGGTTAAATTACTTACCCGGTGGTGATATTAAAACCATAGAGCATTACCAATCCGGAACCCTACTTTCAACCGAATACATAAATGGAGTGTTTACAGAAACTTATCCAAACGATGTTTTAAAAAGTAGTATTACCTATAAGGAAGGCAAAAAGAATGGAGCATTTACCGAATATTACAATGCCGGACAATGGAAAAGAAGGTTGAAGCCCGCAGTTGATGATTTTCCGGCAGAAGAGGAAGAATATTTTGAAGGTCAACAAATTAAACAACAAGGCAATTACCTCAACAATCAATTACACGGAAAGTTAATTCATTACAAAACCGATGGAAAGATTGAAAAAACAGAAGAATACGAAAAAGGGAAATTAGTTTCCTCCAAATAATTAAGTAGTAAAAATGAGTAGTAAAGGAAGAATATTGGTTGCCATGAGTGGAGGAATTGACAGTTCAATTGCTGCTTTATTGTTGCACGAAGAAGGTTATGAAGTTGTTGGAATCACAATGAAAACATGGGATTATACAAGTTCAGGTGCTTCTAAAAAAGAAACCGGTTGCTGTAGTTTGGATTCGATCAACGATGCTCGCAGCATTGCGGTAGACAATGGTTTTCATCACATTATTTTAGATATACGGGATGAATTTGGTGATTATATCATCGACAATTTTGTAGACGAATACCTCGCAGGACGAACACCGAACCCTTGTGTACTTTGCAATACGCATATTAAGTGGGAGGCATTACTCAAGCGTGCCAATCAATTAAATTGCGAATTTATAGCCACCGGTCACTATGCAAATGTTCGTTTAGAAAATAACCGCTATGTTATTTCTAAAGGTCTAGACGAAGCTAAGGATCAAAGTTATGTGCTATGGGGGCTTAGTCAGGAAAGTTTGAAACGCACGAAATTTCCGCTTGGAAAATTCCATAAAAGTGCCATAAAAAAAATGGCCATCGATCGTGGATTAGTTGATTTGGCTAATAAAAGTGAGAGTTACGAAATATGCTTTGTTCCGGATAATGATTACCGGGCCTTTTTAAAACACAAGGTAACCGGACTGGAAGAAAAAGTGAATGGCGGTAATTTTATGAGTACCGATGGAAAAATATTGGGTAAGCATAAGGGCTATCCTTTTTATACCATTGGTCAACGAAAAGGTTTGGAAATTGCTGTTGGTGAACCACTTTTTGTAACCGAAATAATTCCGGAAATTAATACGGTAGTGCTTGGAAAAAAGGAAGACCTTGAGAAAAAGGAAATGACTGTGCGTAATTATAATTTAATAAAATACGCTACTTTAGGAGAAGGCATGGAGTTTTTAACCAAAATAAGGTACAAAGATGCTGGCACTTTGGCAACCGTGCGAGAAGATAATGGGAAGGCTAAGGTGTTGTTTCACAAAGAAGTTTCGGCGATAGCTCCGGGACAATCTGCCGTATTTTATGAAGGGAACGATTTGGTTGGAGGCGGTTTTATTATGTAATTTTATGAAATGAAAAACAAGCTGCTACTCACTTTGGTATATATTGCACTGATTGTTACTGCTTGTAAAAAAGATAAAGCAGTGGAAGCAGTAGATATTGGCTACAATTATTTTCCTGTTGAAGTTGGTCGATATGTGGTGTATCAAGTAGATTCGATTTCGTACAACGATTTTTTTACCCCGGTTAAAATTGATACTGCACACTTTCAGTTGAAAGAAGTGATAGAGTCGGTATTTACCGATAATGAAGGACGCGAAAGTGAACGTATTGAACGTTACGTGCGCTACGCCGATACTTTGCCATGGAGTTTACGAGATGTGTGGTATCAAACACGCAGTACCACAAAAGACGAAAAAGTGGAAGAAAATGTACGATTTATTAGAATGACTTTTCCCACCCGTAATAATCAAAAGTGGAATGGCAATGCACTCAATACCATTGGAACTTATTCCTATGAATATAAATCGGTAGATACTAAGAAAACGGTGAATGGCAATGTATTCGATTCAACACTAACCGTGAATCAAATACTAGATTCGAATCTTATTGAAAAAAAATATCAAGTAGAAATATATGCTAAAAATGTTGGTATGATTTACAAGCGATTTGTAGATGTGCAGGACAAAGGCATTACAATTGAACCCGGCCCATTGTCAAATCGCATTGATGCCGGCACAGACTATACTTATAGAATAATTGAATACGGAAAACAATAATTAACTGTAACCCAACATGAAAAAAATTTTCTCTATCTATCTTTTGTTTTTAAGCGCAATTCAAGTATTTGCGCAAAGCGATAAATACGTGGTTTATTTTACCGATAAAAATGGCAGTCCCTACTCTATCTCCAATCCTTCGGCATATCTATCACCAAGGGCAATTCAGCGCAGAGCCATTCAAAATATACCGATACAAACCGACGACCTTCCGGTGAATCAAACTTATATCAATCAGGTTTCGGCGATTGGCGTTACAGTGTTAAATGTGTCGAAATGGTTCAATGCTATTTCAATTCAAACTTCCGATACCAATAAGTTGAACAGCGTGAAAAATTTACCCTTTGTAGTTGGAACACAGGTGATGAATCGCCAACAAAAACTTAAAAAGGAAGAACCTTTCGCCAAATTCGACTTTGAAGCTAAATTACCAAGCATTGTTAGTTCGGCCAATCGCAGTAATAGTTTAAATTACGGACAAGCACTTAATCAAATTCAAATGTTAGGGGGTGATTTATTGCATGACTTAGGA
>DGQS01000247.1 GCA_002389785.1 Bacteroidetes bacterium UBA4408 | reverse complement strand
AAGGCTTATTGTAAAAAGGTCGTTTGAGTACAAGATACCCCTGAGATACATCTGCCAGGAGTGCGGTATTGAATACAAGGAGTTTATGCTTAGTTACATCAACTCAAGCACCATGAAAGATTGCAGGTTAAAGGAGGAAGATTTTACCAACATACTAAAGCTGTTGGGGGTAACAATAAAACATCAGTTTATCATTGATAAAGAATACGATGGGCTGGAAGTAAGAAATGAATTAATAAGTAAAAATGGCTGAGAAAGTAAGGGATTTAAGTAGCAAGCTGACAAAAGCAATTTTGGCTTTGACCGATATGACATTAGATACTCATAAACTTGAGTATGTTGACAGCGACCAAGCATCACGAAGGCTAAAAAAGGCACTTGTGCTTTTCCGTAATGGTCCACTAAAAGAGTTTGAGGCAGATGTACGAGAGATAAGGACACTATCAATGGAGCTTGCCGCCCTGAGAAAAGAGGATAGGATAAAAGAGTACGAGGCAGGGACGAGAAAAAAATATGTAAAAGGATTTTTTAAGGAACAAGCCAAGTTTAAAATCGAGAGTAACAATTAAATAAATAAATATCTAACAATTAAAAACTAAGAAAAATGAGCAATGAAAGACAGTTTGAAAAACTCGGCGGTAGCCTTGAGTCAAAACCTTGGGAGGTAAAAGCAACCAGTAACAATGGTTTTGCCTTTGACCCAAAAAACAAAGAATTTAATACTCTCGAAGGGTATTTTGTAGAAGAGGTGGATATGCCTGCCAAGAACGGTGGTAAGCCTTACAAAATCTACAAAATCCATGAAGTGTTGCCCGATGGTAGTATGGGCGAAGTTTTTGGTATCATCAACGACAAAGTTCTTGATACGAGAATGGAAGCTGCTGCTGTTGGTTCTTATATTCGTATTGAATATTTGGGACGTACCCGCCTTAAATCTACTCCTCCCACCGCACCAATATCACAAACAAACTCTTACCACAATTGGGAGGTAAGCATTGACAGAAATGCTATTCCTTACAACACCGCTTCGGGTAAAAACTTGCCTGCTGCAACGGTAAGCAACGGGACAGCAAACACTACCTTAACAGGAAACGCGAGTGCTGCTCCGGCAAATAACGCTGCTGCACCAACACAATCACGAAGCAGATACAGTACTTCTGCTGCTCCGGCGCAAACAGGCAATGCAGCACCGATTGAGGAAAGTGATCTGCCATTTTAGTCTCTAACCAATTAATCTAAAAACCTATGCCAAAAATAGCATATATAAAAGCAAAAAGTACCGAAGATGCCAAAGCGCTCTTTGAGGAAATCTGCAAGAGTGTAATCGGTCAAAGTACCTTTGAGGTAAAGCGAGGGCTTTTACAATGGAAGGGGAAAGACAAAGAAGTGCATGAGAAAAACCCTACATGGAATGATGTTTTTATCCTTGCAGCAAAAATTGATTTAGGGTTTGAACTTGTTTTTCGTTATGCTGTTTCAGAGCCTATTGATACTGTTGTTCCTCCGCCTGTTTTGGAAAAGACTCCGGTGGTGAAGGAACTAGAAAAACAAGCCGGTGAGATACCTGCTGACTTTTTAAATGACACAGTAAAGTTTGAAGAAGCTCCTGCTCCTAACACTATTGATCCGAATGACCCTTTTGCTTAATTATTAACTAAATCTAAAAACAAAAAAAACAATGGATTCATTATCAGTAAAGGCTTCAATGCCTCAGTACAAAAGCCACAAAATAGTAGAGGCTTTAAAGATTAAAGAGATTATCCGTATCCCGGAAGGTGGTGCAACCATCGTTCCCGAAAATGAAAACTTTGGTTCGTTTACAGTGTCGGAAGAGTTTATGGCAAAACATAATCCATCCGAAGGTGGTTACTATGTAAGATATTCTGACGAATATGAGTCATGGTCGCCTGCCGATGCCTTTGAAGAAGGTTATACCGAACTAAAGGAAGCCAAGGAAGAAGTATTGGAATTTGTTTCTGAAAACGGTTCTTTTGGACAAGCTATACAAGCATTAAAGCAAGGGAAGCGTGTTGCTCGCACAGGATGGGACGGGAAAGGTATGTTTATCTTTATGCAGGTTCCTTCCGCCATCAACGAGGAGGTTATCCCAAAAATGCAATCACTCCCACAGGCTGTGAAAGATGAGTTTTCAAAACGTCTTGGTGGTATCAAATACAAAAACCAACTAGCTATGGTTTATCCGGACAACACAGTGTACGGATGGGTAGCAAGCCCTAGCGATGTTTTGGAAAATGATTGGTGTATTTTGGATTAAATTACCTTTTGCTTAAACAAAAAAAATCCCTCACTAAATTAATAGTGAGGGATTTTTTTTCTGCGGAACTCTACAAGTTTTTTTAGTCGTTATCTTTTAATCCCATTCCATGAGAAAAGTTTTTGCCGGTAGCTTTTGATGCTATTTTGCAAAATAACTCCATAGCTGCTTTTATTCCATTATCCTCCCCGTTTTCACCTTCCTCGTAGTCGAATACGTGCTTTCTGCTTTGGTACGTTGTGTTGGGATAAGTCTGTCCTGCCGAAGCCGGGCTTTCTGTCTGCTCATCCCATGAAACAATCACACCGTTGTCTGCCGGCTACATGCGGAGGTAAGAATATTTTGTTGCCATTTTATTTAGTTTTTGAATTAGTAAAAATTATGCTTTAAGCCAAGTGTTTATTGCAGCAATAGCATTGTTTATTCCCGCCTGGTCACCTGTGCTCCATGTAGCTTGGTTGCTCACATCCTGCAATTCAATGTTCAGTCTTGCTCCGTCAAGCATATCTATCTGCACCACTGTTACTGTCGGATATGGATAAGTCCATTCATTTACTGTTGGGTTGTAGTCACTTGATTCTACGGTGGCTGTTTCGGTTGAGGTTGCTCCGGTTATTGTTTCCCCGTCAGCAAAAACACCTACTACGTTTTCAAGTATTAGTCCATCTGAGCCTCGGTATTCACGTACATCTCCCGTAGCACCGCTTGTTCCTCCTTCAATTTCCTCGCCTATATCAAATGGTCCGGAGGCAGCAGAATAAGAAATATTGGCGTTTGAAGGCTTTGTAATCAAGCCAAGCGGGGTAACACCTTTTATCGCTGACTTTGGATAAAGCTCAAAATTATTTGTTCCCGACACATCTTGTGTCACCTTGAGGTCGTTGCCGTCAAATACGATATATAATTTTGGTGTTGCCATTTTTATTCTTTTTTATTTTTTTTTTGTAAAAATAGTAATTTTTAAAACACTTTTAATCCTATTCCAATATTATGTGTCTTGTCGGGTATTCCGTAACGATACATAAAAATAAATCTGTCTTTTGTGGTTACAGAGCCTCCGATGGAATAGTTAAATTGATGTTGATTTCCTCCGGCCTCCCCGGTTATGTAAAAGTGCACCCTTTTCTTTTCGGCAAAAAGAGTATCAGTTTTACTTATGGTTGTTTCTCTTTCAATTAATTTGTAATAAGGCTTGCCGAAATATTGGAAACTAGACCACGTTTTCTTGCCATATACGCTGTCTTTTACCACAACGTAGCTTGTGCTGTCAATCTGGTGCTTTTGTTCGTAATATCGCAAGGAATCGAGTATTTTATTAAAATCGCTAATTGATACAACATATTTTGGGATGGGTGGCTTGGTGGTAGATACTGCTTTGGGAGCTGTGTCAGTTTTTAATATCTCAACAGGCTTTTGGGGAACAATGGTTTCCTTTTCTTTGGTGGTAACAACAGGTTTACCTTCCTTTAATTTACCTCCGCACTGTTGAACGGAACCAATAAAAATGCCTATTACTAAAACAAGCAGATAAGTAAATATTTTATTTAGGAGAGTCATCTATATTTTCTGTTTTAGTTACTTTTATCTCAGTAGTTGAATTTGACGGCATACTGTCACTCTGAGGCTTTGCTGCACCATAGAAATAACCTAAAATAAAAATAACTGTGTTCCATACAGCAGTTACAATTTGGTTGGTAAGTGTGTCGTTGGCTCTCACCTCTCGAAATAATCCAACATAAGAAATACCCAACGCTCCTAAAACCATAATAATTGCAAGGATAGAGCGAATATTGTTTCTTAACCAATCTTTTCCTAGTGCCATTTTTTAAATTTTTGCTAGTTGAAAGTGCATCCCGTCTAATCTTTTCCAAAATCCTCCCCAATCAAATCCTGCATCAAGAAAACATTGCACAAGTTCTTTTGACATGGTTGGTTTTTTATTCAATCCATTCCATGCTGCGTTTATGTCAAAGGCATCTCCCCAAGAATGAATCGAAAGCGTAGACAATCCTCTTTTGTTGCGAATATTAAAACAACCATCCCACGTTTTTATTTCATGCGTCAATTTTCTTGCAATTACATTACGAAACCCTTTTTCTAAAGGAGCCACCATGTCTTTGTTGCAATAGATTTTATTCGGGATAGCGGGGATTGCTAAATTAATATCGGCAGGAACATCCCATAAAACCATGTGAGTGTTTTCAAACAGCGAATTTTCATTCACCGTCGTAGTTTCCTCATCGTATGGAATCCCATATTTCTTAATGCAATCTTTGGATGTTATCATTTATTAGTACATTTTTTGTATAGCCGTTTGTATTTAAAAAGGCT
>DGQS01000217.1 GCA_002389785.1 Bacteroidetes bacterium UBA4408 | reverse complement strand
AAAATTTATCGCCGAAGAGATTGGTTATCCACAATTGCTTCTGGATAAAGCACTGGTACCTCGCCACGATGAAGAGGCTTACTCATTTGCAAAATACAAGGATCATTCTTTCGTTCCACTTCAACGGGTAGGTAAATACAAGTATCCGATGAATTCAGAAGTGTTTGATACACTTTCGTCGGGCTCTGATTTTATTTCACTTAATGCCTACAGTCATTACCTATACCGATTTAACAATCAGGATTCAGGTTTGATTGTGGTGAGCAAGGAACCTTTATTACTCATCAACCGGCTCACTATTTTTTCTTATTTCTTCACCATTTTTAGTATCATGATTTTAATTTATTTCTCGGTTTTTCAGTGGAACATGCGTTTTGCCGATATCGGAAATAAATTCAAAAGCCGAATCCAATTTGTATTGGTAGCGGTAGTACTAATCGCAATTTTGCTCATTGGTGTTAGTACCATCATATTTTTAAAACGTGAATATAAATCCAAAAACTTGCTTAGTTTAAGTGAGAAAATTCATTCTGTTTATGCTGAATTATCGCATGAAATAGGAGATGAGTTGAGTTTAAATTTCAGCAGCAATCAGTATTTAAATTATGTGCTTTCTAAGCAAAGCAATGTGTTTTATTCGGACATTAATTTTTACGACTTATCAGGAAATCTTATTGCTTCTTCACGCCCACAAATTTTTGAGCAAGGGCTTGTTTCCCAAAAAATAAATCCGGTTGCATTTTATCAGCTTAAGGTTGCTAAACAATTTGAGTTTACTCACAACGAAAAAATTGGAGAGCTCAATTTCCTTTCTTGTTATATGCCATTTATTAGTAACAATAATCAATTGTTAGGCTATTTAAATCTTCCTTATTTTAATAAGCAAAACGAGCTCGAAAATGAAATTTCTTCAGTATTAGTTGCTTTAATAAATGTGTATGTGTTGTTATTTGTACTCTCCATTATTGTTGCTGTAATTATTTCGAACCGCATCATGGAACCACTTAAGATACTGCAAAATAAGATTGGTCATCTTCGACTGGGTAAATCAAATGAATTAATTGAATGGAAAAACAAAGATGAAATCGGAGAACTCATCACCGAATATAACCGGATGATTATAGAATTAAGTCAAAGTGCCGAATTACTAGCACAATCAGAACGTGAATCTGCCTGGCGTGAAATGGCTAAACAAGTTGCGCATGAAATAAAAAATCCCTTAACTCCGATGAAATTAAGTGCGCAGCATTTACTTCGTTCTTATAAAGATGGGGCAGCAGATTGGGACAAACGCGTTGAAAAGTTTACCCATACACTTATCGAACAAATAGATGCTCTATCAAACATTGCCAATGAGTTTAGCAATTTTGCCAAAATGCCGGCTACCAGTATGGAGCATATTCGCTTAACCCATTTGGTAAACAGTGTGGTGAGTTTATATCAGAATTCAGATGAATATCAGGTTAGCATTAACTTCAATAATTGTGAAGCAACCAAAGTCAAAGCCGACAAAGATCAACTAATACGATTGTTTAATAATTTGATAAAAAATGCGATTCAGGCAATTCCGGATGGGCAGAAGGGGAACATTTCAATTGATTTCTTCACTGAAGGAAAAATGCTTAAAGTTACCGTAAGCGACAATGGAAAGGGAATTTCTGAAGAACAAAAGGACAGCATATTTAAACCAAATTTTACCACCAAAAGCGGAGGAATGGGATTGGGACTTGCAATGTCAAAGAATATCATCGAAAATTGCAAAGGCAGTATCAGCTTTATTTCGGAACCCGGAGTAGGTACTACCTTCACTTTGCTGTTTCCAATTGTTGAAGTTTGATGTGAAGTAAGGCTGAAAGAAATGCGAAATGCAAAAAATAATAACTTTGTCTAAAGGTATTTTAGTGGCGACACTTTTTTAACGAATCAATTTATTAAAACTGAAAATAAATTATTAAAGTATGACACAGCAACCCATTCGAGTTTTAGTTGCCAAAGTTGGATTAGATGGACATGATCGTGGAGCAAAAGTAATTGCCAGTTTTTTACGTGATGCCGGTATGGAGGTAATTTATACAGGATTGCGACAAACTCCCGAGATGGTTGTTAATGCTGCATTGCAAGAAGATGTTGATGTAATTGGCGTGAGTATTTTGTCTGGAGCTCACAATACGGTATTTCCTAAAATTATGCAGCTTATGAAGGAAAAGAAAATGGAAGATGTGTTGCTTACAGGTGGTGGTATTATTCCTGAGAAGGACATGGTTAAGCTAAACGAAATGGGAGTGGGTAAATTGTTTGCTCCCGGAACCGATACTGGCGAAATTGTAAGTTATATCAGTACATGGGTGCAGCAACATCGTCGATAATTTTAACCTGTTTCAATAACGATCAAAATCAAGAAAATTAATTTACTAACAAGGGAAGCTGTAAGTAGCAGTAAAACCGACAACCTTTGACACTATAATTCAAACAAATTAAATAAATTCAGATGCAAAATCTTCAGCTCAGCAGTAATGGTAGTATACTCACAATTACTATAAATAGACCCGATAAACTCAATGCACTAAATAAATCAACCATACAAGAAATTCACGACATATTGCAACTCGAAAGCGTGAATTCAGAAACCAAAGTTATTATCATTACCGGTTCTGGTAATAAAGCTTTTGTTGCAGGTGCTGATATAGCTGAGTTTGCGCATTTTTCAATTGATCAAGGAACACAACTAAGTGCCGATGGACATAAGCTCTTATTTGATTATGTGCAAAATTACCCCAAACCAATTATTGCAGCCGTCAACGGATTTGCACTAGGAGGGGGACTCGAATTAGCAATGTCGTGCCATTTTAGAGTAGCCAGTTCAAACGCTAAAATGGGATTGCCTGAAGTTTCGTTGGGTGTTATACCCGGTTATGGAGGAACACAACGTTTAGCACAATTAGTTGGCAAAGGAAAGGCAATGGAGATGATTTTAACTGCCGAAATGATTACAGCAGAGGATGCGCTTAAATGGGGTTTAATTAACTATGTGGTTGCTCAAGAAGAGTTAATAAATAAATGCACCGAGCTAGCTTCCAAAATAATAACGCGTTCTCCGGTAGCGCTTGCAAGTGCTATTAAAGCTGTGAATGCAAATTATCAAAGTAATGTAAATGGTTTCGAAATTGAAATTGAAGAGTTTGGAAATTGTTTCGGGTCTGAAGATTTTAAGGAAGGTACCAGCGCATTTATGGAAAAACGAAAAGCAAATTTTCCCGGAAAATAACGGTGAATCCATTTAAAAAACTAGCCTCTCAAACAGCCATTTACGGTTTGCCCACCATCGTGGGTCGATTGCTTAATTATTTATTAGTTCCGCTTTACACAAATGTTTTTACACCTGCCGAATATGGCGTAGTTACTGAATTATACGCTTATGTTTCCTTTTTAGGAGTGCTGTTAACTTACGGAATGGAAACTGCACTTTTTCATTTTTCAGAGAAAAGGGAAGAAAAGGAACTGGTTTTTTCCAACGCCTTAATAGCGCTATTTTCTACATCTCTTTTATTTTTAGTTACGGTTTTTGTTTTCTTAAAACCACTGGCTGCATTGCTTCAATACGAGTCGCATAGCGAATACTTAATTTGGTTTGCCTTCATCATTGTGCTCGATACAGTAACCGCAATTCCATTTGCAAAACTGCGGCAAGCTAACCGCCCCAAGGCTTTTGCTATTGTAAAGTCAACCAATATTTTTTTTAATATTTTGTTTAACCTATTTTTTATAGTGTTTTGCGCACGCGTGTACAGTCATCCTGACAGCCCTTTTT
>DGQS01000213.1 GCA_002389785.1 Bacteroidetes bacterium UBA4408 | reverse complement strand
AACGTTCCAAACACGAACCTCATCGAGGTAACCTTTAAAAACACGACCAGCAAACCCCGGACTTTCGCCAATAAGTAAATTAACGGTAGAAGCTGTAATGGTGCTGGTGGTATTTGAGCCAACCAAATTTCCGTTGATGTAAATTCTTACCGATCCATTGTCAAAAACACCCGCAACATGTGTCCATACGTTTGCTTGCATAATGCTGGCGCAAGTTGCTTCGGTCCAACCACCGGGTCCTCCCACCACAAAACTAAGTTTACCATTGGCTCCGCATCTTAATGCATAACCGCTAGTATTGCTTCCGTCTTTTCCCACAATCGTTCCTTGGTATATTTGAGCCTTCCACTGTGTTGCGTTTATCCAAGCTTCGCAAGTAATGGCGGAAGCCGAATTGAAAGCGGAATTAGCAGGAACAACCACTTTGTCATCTACTCCATCAAACAACAAACTCCCTTGTTGTGCTTGGCATATTGTGAATACTTGGGATGTAAACAGGAAACATAAAAACAAAAAAATACGGGATCTCATTGGAAATAATTTTTGGGTTCTTTATGATACAAATATAATCAACCCTTCCAAAGTTCAATTACAATCGAAGACAATTAAGAAGGCAAACTCAAAACAACTTGCATATAAATAAATAAGACAGTATATTCGCTAATGTTATTTATTAGGCTTATATAGAAAATACGGTTTATCGAAACTTTATTTTAATTCTTTCGTTGTATTGCCTTTTATAACATAGAAGGCCTTTTATAAGACCTTTCCTAGAAAAACTCGGCTTATTTAAGAAACAGTATTCATAAAAACCACATGAAAAAACTTTTACTTGCTGTAGGAATATCCTGCTTAGTATCTTTTGCCTCTTATGCTCAATCAGGAGCATCGCTTCGGTTTGATGGCCAAAATGATTTTGTCATTATTCCCCCCTCGCTGTCGAGCACAAACGATTTTGCAATACAGTTTTGGGTAAAGTGCGATACAAATTTAGTAAACCAACGAGTGTTTAGTTTTTGGAACAACCCCTCCCAATACATGCGTTTCAGCATTAATGAAGGTACCGGAAGGCCAAAATTTACAATAAATGCAGGATCGGGAGAGCAATTTGTAGAAGGTATTTCACCCTTGTTTTGGTCAGGTTGGAATCAAGTTACGATTACCCAGCATGACAATACCTGCAGGTATTTTTTAAACGGGATACAAGAAGGAATTAATCCAACGATGTCGGTACACCTAAGTGATATCGGCCCAATTGCAAATTACTGGATGGGTCGCTCAGATGTATTAACGGACCCATTTTTTAAAGGAAGTATTGACGAGTTTAGAATTTGGAACAAAACACTGTGTCCTGACGAAATTAATGCCTATTTAAATTGTGAAATAAACTCACCGGAGCCGGGACTATCCGCAAACTATCACTTCAACCAAGGCATAGCCGGCGGAAACAACACACCCATCACCAATCTGATAGATGCAAGTGGGAATAATTTTCAAGGGAACTTATTAGGTTTTTTATTACAGGGAAATTTTTCAAATTGGATTAGTCCGGGAGGTGTAATTAGTGGTACTTCCTGCAACATTGCTCCAACTGTTACCTTTTACGAAGATACCGATGCTGATGGCTTTGGAAATATACAAGTTTCTATGATTGGATCTTCTTTGTGCACCCCTCCAGGATTTGTATTGGACAGCACCGATTGTAATGACAACAATCCGTTTATTGGAAACAGCGTTTATGTGAATGCCGGTGCAGACCAAACTCTTTGTGAAGGAGGAACAGCAATGCTAATTGCAGACGGGAATGTAGATAACTATTTGTGGAGCAACGGAGAAACAAACAGTTTTTTATTTGTTAGTCCGACAACCACAACTACGTATATTTTAAATGGCTCGACTTCCGGAGGGTGTACAGCAATAGACTCAGTAACAGTAACAGTAAACCAGCAACCTTTGATAACCTTCACGGTTCAAACAGATAGTTCAACCTGTACAACAATAAACGACGGTAGTATTACGATTAGCAATGTTGTTGGGGGTTCTTCACAAAATGGATATCAATATACAATTTTTGGATCGGATTTTTACGATCAAAACACAAGCGGAGTATTTAACAATCTGTTTTCCGGCGAGTATACTGTTAACATCATAGATGATTCAGGCTGTGAAGGAGCAAACCCAATGAGTGTAGCGGTTGAAAGTCCAGCCCCTCTTGTGCTGCATGTTACCCCTCCAGTGTTAGGTATTTGCCAGGGTTCAACTGGTAGTGTAACATTAAATGTTACCGGTGGAGCAGGAATGGGTTATAGCATTTCGGGAGACACTACAGCCGGACTAACTGTTGGATCATATTATTATACCGTTTCAGAACCGGGCGGATGTTCGAGCACAACAGAGTTACAGGTTGTGGAACTTGTTCCTCCCATCCCGGCCATTACAGCTTCCGGCTCTCAACAAATATGTGATGGAGAGGTGCTGCAATTATCGGTTCAACCGGATTCTAACTTTGCGGTTAAGTTTGATGGTATAGATGACTATTTGCATGGCGACAACAGTGGGCTACCATACGGAAATTCGAGCCGCACTGTTGAAGCTTGGATTAACCCTTCAAATGTAACCGATGGAACTATTTTTTCATATGGAGACACGATAGGAAACTTTACCTTAGGATTGAGAAATGGCAAGCTATATGGTCAAGCCGTATCAGATGCTGATGGGTTTATTGAAACGCATGAATCTTTCGGAACCACCACCCTCGTGCCCGGTACCTGGTATCATGTTGCGTTTGAATATTACAATTTTCAATATAAGCTTTATTTAAATAGCGCACTTGAGTCAGAAAGTTTTGCTTTTAATTATGTGATGGGTGATAAATACAAAATTGGAGCGGACATTGTTGGCGCACATTTTTATACCGGTTTGATCGATGAGTTAAGAGTGTGGAATTACGAATTAGGCCCCTCTGCACTTTATCTGAACAGTCAAAGCTTTACAAACACCGGCAGCTATGGACTTATTGAGTATTTTAACTTTAATGAAGGAGCGGATACAATAGCCTATAACTCAAGCACCTTTTCATCGGGTCAAGGAGCTCCTGTTGCGAATCCGGTAGGTGGAATAAATGTTAATAATCAAGAGGTTGCAATTCTTAAAAACGGAACGATGTGGTCTGTTTTTGCAGCTCCGGCTGACTCAGTTGTTTCTTATTTATGGACACCCGGCAATGAGACCAACGACAGCATCACAGTCAACGCTGCAGGTACATATACAGTATTGGCCACCTACAGCTCCGGCTGCTCTTCAAGCTCATCCATTGAAGTAACCTCGGTTTCTTGTATCAATCCATATTATCCTCCGCCGATTAATGGAAAGGTAGATGATAAAATCGGATCAGAGCTATCGCAATTATATTTTAATCAAAGCAGCGTTACTGATACAGCCACAATTAAAAACAACATTTACTTAATATCCTCCGACAGCGTGTACATTGAGGTTATTGCAAACGATGGACAATATAATGCATTGCTCGCATTGTTGTTAACACCAGCATACGGTATGACCGACACCATTGACAATGGTATAAATCCGTTTATTATAACAGGAAAATTCCCAATCAATCATCTCAAAAAACTTGACAGCATTCCAACTTTAGTGAATTATGTGAGACCTTACTATCCGCCGGTTAGCAGCAGTGGAATTGCTTACAGCAAAGGCGACATATCGATGCGCTCGGATGCTTCACGCAATGTTTTCGGGGTAAATGGTCAAGGTGTAAAAGTGGGTGTTATTTCGAATAGTTTTAATACCCTTTCAGGGAACAAAGCGGCAGTTGATGTGAGCAACGGAGATTTACCGAGTGCAGGAGTGAGTATATTGCTTGATTATCCTTACGGAAAACAAAGTGATGAAGGTAGAGCCATGGCGCAAATAGTGCACGATATAGCACCCAATGCAGAAATTGCGTTTCGAACCGGATTTATCAGCGCCGGCGACTTCGCTGAAGGAATTAAGGAGCTAGCATCAGCCGGATGCGATGTAATAGTTGACGATGTTACTTACATCACAGAACCATTTTTTAAAGAAGGTTTGGTTTCAACAGCTGTAAACACAGTTGCAGCACAAGGAGTTTCATATTTTTCAGCTGCCGGTAATTTTGGAAACAAAGCATACGAAGGTATTTTTAATCCGGTTGTGGCACCTGCCGGTTTTACCGGAAGTGCTCATGATTTTGGAGGAGGGGATTTGTTCCAAAGTGTAACCCTTCCGGCAGGCAGCTATACAATTGTGCTGCAGTGGGAAGACTCGATTTACTCATTAGGACAATTGCCGGGAACTAGAAACGATTTAGATATTTATCTAGTGAATGATGCCGGAGGAAAAATTTTTGGTTTTAACCGCAAAAACAACTGGGGAGATCCAATAGAAGTATTACCATTTACAGTGGCTGGAACAGCTCATGCAAACATTATGATAACACGAGCATGGGGGACCGATAATGTTCGTTTCAAATACATTGTGTTCAGAGGAGAAGCAATAATTGACGAATACAATTCAACAAGTTCTTCAAGTATTGTAGGTCAAGCGAATTCAGAAGGAGCAATGGCTGTAGGGGCTGTTTTATATACCAATACACCGCCATTTGGTGTAAACCCGCCAACTGTAGCATCGTTTTCTTCGATTGGAGGAACTGCTGTGAACGGAATTGTTCGAAACAAACCGGAGTTTTGTGCTCCCAATGGTGTAAATACTACGGTTAGTATGGGAGGAGTAAATATTGACGGAGACGCGTTTCCTAACTTTTTTGGTACCTCTTGTTCAGCGCCACACGCGGCGGCGGTTGCAGCACTTTTAATTGAGGCAAAACAAAAATACTATTCCCAAAGTTTAAGTCCTTCAGACGTTAGAAACATACTTCAAAACACAGCTTTGGATATGGGAGCTGCCGGATTTGATTATACTACAGGTTCTGGATTTATTCAAGCCGACTCAGCATTACAATCGTTCGTGGCTCCAAAACCGCTTGTTGATAGTTTACATGTACCTGTTGGAATAACGGCAGGAACGACTTCATTTACTGTTTCGGTATACGGTAGTTACCTTTCACCAAGCTCGGTGGTGTTTTTAAATGGAGCCGCATTAAATTCTACGTATGTGAATGCCAATCAAATCGATGCCACTGTACCTGCATTTATTGGTAATCCTCCGGTTTGGGTTTCAACAGCTTCAATTTGTACCAACTTAAATGATGGAGGAGTATCTGACACCCTTTATTTCTTCCAAAACTACAAGCAAAAAATTAAAGTTATTGCGGATAATAAAAACAAAAAATTTGGCGAAAAACTACCGGTCTTTACTTCTTCAATTACGGTTGATGGTGTAGACCTTGCTTCTACCTCCTTAACGCTAACTGATTTGGGTTTAAACACACTTACTTATTCAACACCGGCAAACAGTAAAAGTAATGTGGCCCTCTACTACATTCGTCCTGAACGAACATTTAATATGTCCGACCCAACGGATCTTGCCCTTAATCAGCTTTACACCTATGAATTTGTTGATGGGTTGTTAGAAATTGAAAAAATGCCATTATTAATTACACCAAGGGATACAAGTCTAGTATACGGTGAGAAAATAGGAGGATTTAAATTTCACTATGTGTATGACAATAGTAACATTGACCCATTGGATCAAGTGGAGTTTTTGGACTCGATTGAAACCGAGCACAATCAATACCTTGCAGAAGACGGAATTGCATTAGTTGATGGGAAAGGGTTGGTAAACGGAAGAGGCTTAGTAAATGCAGACATAGCCGGATTAACCTTTATGGTTAGTGGAAAAGGATTAGTTAATGCTCGAGGTTTAGTAAACGGTAAGGGCTTAGTGAACAATGTTATGACTTACGACACAACCCACATTGTAGACATAGCTTTAGCCTCTATTTTTAACTATCAAATAAACCAAGACACTACTGTTTTAGTAAGTGCCGATGGAATTGTAAATGGACGAGGACTTGTTAACGGACGCGGATTGGTAAATGGAAAAGGATTGGTAAACGGCCGAGGTTTGGTGAATGCAAAAGGACTTGTAAATGGAAAAGGACTTGTAAATAGCACAACACTAGCCGATTCAACGAATGACGAAGTTGTAGTAATTATTGATGCGGAAGATATTGATGTTAATGCACCGGACTCATTGTCGGAGTTTTACTCAATTAATTTGGTAACCGGAACAACAGTTGGAAACTGGTCGGTTGTGCCCGGTGCCTTTACATCTGACAATTTTAATATTTCCTATGGTTTAGGCGCACTTACAATTACTCCGGCAACATTAACCGTAAAGGCCGACGACAAGGCCCCTGCTTGCTATGGAGCACCCGACTTTAGCGCGACTATAACAGGATTTCAGTATCAGGATGTAAAAGCAGGTGTGATAGATTCAGGGCCCAACTTTTCGCTCGTTAATAATGTGAATCAAAGTATCGTTGGAACTCCGATTGGTGGTTCATATAGTATTATCCCATTAGCGGTTAATTTAGTGCAACCAACCAATTATACCCTAGTATATAGCAACGGAACACTTATACAACCAGATAGTTTATTTATTAATGCCACAGCTACTCAGCCGTCCTGTTTTGGACAAACCGGAAGTGTAATTTTAGGAGCTTCCGGCGGTACGCCAAACTACAACTATAATTCAACACCAACGATTAACCTAATTGCCGGTGACTATATTTACTCGGTTACTGATAGTAAAGGATGTGTCGCTTCAACCACAACCACAATTAATGCAGCACCCACAGAACTTACACTTCAGGCAACAGCAATACAACCAAGCTGTTCGGGACAATTGGGTAGTGTTGACTTGTTGGCAACCGGAGGGGTTGGTAACTACTCTTATAGCACAAATTCCACTTTAAATTTAACCGCCGGAATTTACAATTATACGGTAAGCGATAGCAACGGTTGTATGGCAAATGCCTCTGCAACAGTTTCTGCAGCTCCGTCTTTATTGACATTGTTAGCAACTGCCACACAACCCTCCTGCAATGGACAACTGGGAAGTGTGGATTTACAAGCAGCCGGTGGAGTGGGAGGCTATAGTTTTGGAACTACTCCCACAATGGATTTAACAGCAGGAACCTATAATTACAGCGTTACCGATGGTAATGGTTGTATAGCTTTAGCTTCGGCAACAATTGTTTCTTCGCCATCAACTCTTACCTTATCTGCAATCGCAGCACAACCACTTTGTTACGGACAATTGGGAAGCGTTACTTTGCAAGCTTCCGGAGGTTCAGGGAGCTACAATTATGATAGTACTCCGACACAAAATTTAACAGCCGGAACTTATAACTACACGGTTAGTGATGGTAATGGTTGTATTGCTTCTGCATCGGCCACAATTGCTGCAGCGCCATCTTTGTTATCGCTATCTGCAATCGCAGCTCAACCACTTTGTTACGGACAATCAGGAAGCGTTGATTTGCAAGCCACCGGAGGTTCGGGGAGCTACAATTATGGTAGTACTTCCACACAAAATTTAACAGCCGGAACTTATAACTACATGGTTAGTGATGGCAATGGTTGTGTTGCGTCTGCTTCGGCAACCATTGTAGCACCACCCATATTTACCGTTAGTACTTCAAACACCTCTGCAACTTGCGGATCGGCGAATGGAACAGCAACAGCATTGCCACAAGGTGGCACGCCGGGTTATTCATACAGTTGGGTACCAAGTTTAATAAACACACAAACAGCAAGTGGTTTAGCGGCAGGAATCTATACTGTTAACGTAAGTGATGCCAATGGGTGCCTTACCTCGGCTACTACCACAATTGGAAGCACAGGAAGCGCACCGGCTACTCCCGGACCAATAAATGGACCGATAGGAGTTTGTCGCAATCAAATTGGTGTCGTATTTAGCATAGCACCTGTGCCGAGTGCAACAAGCTATACTTGGACACTGCCCGCAGGAGTGAGTGGGTCATCGAGTAGTAATTCTATAACACTTGCTTTCAGCTCAACCTATAATACCGGAACGATAACAGTAAGGGCGAATAATTCATGTGGTTCCAGCGCTTCTGTTAGTTTTGTTGCAACAAAATTAATTGCAGCACCAACTAAACCGGGATTAATAGTTGGATCAAAAAACATCTGCACTTCCACCCCAACAGACTATAGTATTGCACCGGTTGCAAACGCATCTAGTTACATTTGGACTGTTAGCGGTACAGGAATAAGCATTGTAAATGGTCAAGGAACCACCTCTGTAAAAGTTCTAACAAGCACCGGTTTCGTTGGTGGTACAATAACAGTTAGGGCAAGTAATTGTTATGGAAACAGTAATAGTCAAACAATGAAACTGTACGCACCACTAACAACAGCTCCTGTTTTTTCAGTAAATAGTGGCAGTGACAATCCAACAAGCGGAGTTTGTGGAGGAGGTTCTTATGATTTTGAAATTGTTGAAAACGATGCTGCTTTGTCTTACACTTGGTCGGCACCCAATGGTTGTATCATTAATGACAGAATGGGACACACAGGTAATCCACTTACTGTGGTTGGAAGAGATCCGTTTGGAGAATATGAAGTAGTGGTTACTTTTCCTACAGGTTTTGTAAGTGGAGCAGTAACAGTGTTTGCAAACAACACTTGCAGTACCAGCCCCGTGGCAAGTTTAACAGTTCGTTCAAAACCGACAGCTCCGGGATCAATCATGGGACCATCAACGAATCTTTGTGGTAAAACAGGAATTGTTTACTCTATTGCAGCAGTAAGCGGGGCCACCTCATATACATGGACAGTGCCAAGCGGGGTAAGCATAGTGAGCAATAATGGAACGTCGATTAAAGTAAACTTTGGTAGTTCATTTACCAGTTCAGGAACACTGAAGGTAGCTGCTAAAAACAGCTGTGGAAGCAGCGAAACCAGTAACCTGTTATTGAACTCAGCTCCCGAAACACCCGGGGCGATTAGCGGAGCAAGCAGCGTTTGTAAGTCGAACACCTCGGTAATATACTCCATAGCAGCAGTAAGCGGAGCTACATCTTATTATTGGACTGCAAGCAACGGAGCAACCATAGTTGGTTCTAATAGCGGAACTTCAGTGAAGGTTAAATTTACCGGAACAACATCAGCAACAGTTGTACTTAAAGTAAAATCAAAAAACTCGTGCAGTAATTCATTAAATAGCGAGAAAATTATAGCAGTAAATGCAGCATGTCGCACGATAGAAACTGAAGAAGAAGAAGCAGTAACAGCCAGTGTCGGTTTGATAAATATTGCTACTTATCCAAATCCAACATCCGATAAGCTAATGATTAATTTTGAATCAATAGGAAATAATTTATACACGGTAAAACTAATCGATTTATTGGGCAAACTACACTATGTATCCAGCAACACTTCGCAAGAAGGAATAAATCAAATAAGCATTGATGTGAGCTCTTATCCAAAGGGAATTTACTTCTTGTTTATTGAGGAAAAAGCTACAGAGATAGTGCGAATAGTTATTGAATAATTAATATACTTCTTAAAAGAAGGAGAATGGGTTTTAATAACTTATTCTCCTTTTTTTTGACCAAACTTTTTGCTGTACCAATACCTCAAAAGAATTTGTATTTTCACCCTCCTAAATATTGTTTTTACACCTTGAATCGCATCCTAGTTTTTTGTGCAATTTTCCTTATTCCATTGTTTGCAAATGCAGATGATAGAGCCATAGATAGCTTAAAAACAGTAGTAAAAAGTGGAATTGATGACACAACCAAGGTCAATGCGCTTAATAGTTTATGTAAAAAATATCTTGGCAACAACCCTCAAGAAGCAATAAAGATAGCTACAGAAGCTAAAGAATTAGCTGAAAAAACGGGCTTTCAAAAAGGGAAAGCGTATGCACTAAAGAACATAGGAATTGCCTATTATACTCAAGGAAAATACATAGAAACACTGGATTACTGGCAACAATCGGAAGTGGTTTTTAAGTCCTTAAACGATAAAGTTGGTGTAGCCAATATCCTTAGCAATATAGGTGTGCTTTATTTTGATCAAGGCGATAACACAAAGGCTTTAGAGCTTTATTTGGAAGCCTTAAAACTAGCAGAAGAAACTAAAGACACGTTAAGAATAGCCACATCTTGTATTAATATTGGTGCAGTTTATTTTGACAAACCTGCCACACATGATAAAGCCCGACAATACTACTTGAGGGCACTTCCGCTTAGTGAAAACAACGGCGATAACGATTTAACCGGCACTGTAGCTGTAAACCTGGGAGAAATTTATTTAGAAAATAACCAAGATGACTCCGCCCTTTATTATTTCGAAAAGTCTTTAAAAGCTTATGAGGGTTCTCCAAATATTCCTTATTCATTAACAGCAATTGGAAAAGTATGGGCAAAAAAGGGCGACTACGATAAAGCAATTGGCTATCAACAGCAGGCCTATGAAACCGCAACCAAACTCGAATCAAAAAACGACATAACCATCTCACTTATTGGTTTGGCGCAAAGCTTTGAAAAAAAAGGTGATTCGCAACAAGCTCAAGAGTACTATCTGAAAGCCGAGGAAATCGCAAAAGAATTCAGGGCAACGTTGCGGCTGAAAGAAATTTACGAAGGACTATCAACCATTTATGCCGAATTGAGCGATTTTGGAAAGGCCTTTAAATACCAACAATTACTGATTAATATTAAGGATACCATTTACAACATTGATGTAGATAAGAAATTGGGAACATTGCAATTTGGTTTTGATATTCAAAAGAAAGAAGGTGAAATAAATTTGCTAACCAAAGACAAGGAAATAAAAGAGCAAGAAATTAAACGTCAAAAAATTGTGCGCAATGGGTTTATCGGTGGTTTTGCTGTAGTGTTGTTGTTTGCGGCAATATTCTTACGCCAACGCAATCGAATTTCTAAGGAAAAACAACGCAGCGAAGAACTTTTGCTCAACATTTTGCCTTCCGAAACTGCCGAGGAACTAAAAGCTACCGGAGCTGCAAAAGCAAAGAGTTTTGATAACATTAGTGTGTTGTTCACCGACTTTAAAAATTTTACAAGAGCGAGCGAATTACTTAGCGCAGAAGAACTGGTTAAAGAAATTAATTATTGCTACAGCGAATTCGATCGAATTATTACCAAATACGGGATAGAAAAGATAAAAACCATTGGCGACGCCTACATGTGTGCAGGAGGTTTGCCCGTAGCAAATACTACCCATCCTTTTGATGTGGTAAAGGCCGGCCTTGAAATGGTTGCGTTTATAGAAGCAAATAAACAAGAGAGAATTGCAAAAGGGCAACCCTATTTTGAACTACGCTTAGGTATACATTCAGGCCCTGTTGTAGCAGGAATAGTTGGAATTAAGAAGTTTGCCTATGATATTTGGGGAGATACCGTTAATACTGCATCCCGCATGGAGAGTAGCGGAGAAACAGGAAAAGTAAACATCTCCGGTACAACTTATGAATTAATTAAAGACCGTTTTAAGTGCACCTATCGAGGTAAAATTCAAGCTAAAAATAAAGGCGAAATAGACATGTATTTTGTTGAAGCAGAACTGACTTAAACGATACAAACGATTTACAAAACAACCGGCGTTACCACAGTAACTTCAAGCTGTATTGAACCTCATTTAGGGAATAACGCAAAACGTAGACTCCTTTTTGTAACGAACTTAAGTCAACATTAAGGGTAGGAAATTGGTTTGAAACAGCAAAAACCTCTCGCCCTGAAACATCGAACAAACCTATAAACCGAATTGAATTTGGGCCAATTATTTGATATCCATTTTGTAACCGTTGTACTTGTATTTCTGATTTTTGCTCTTTTATTCCAACCGTACTTAAATTAACTGTTGAGCAACTGCTGTCACTTCCACAAGAATTATAAGTGTACAAACAGACATTATAAATACCATTTTGCGCGAATGTATGATTGGGGTTAGTTAAAGTTGAAAAAGCACTTGTATCACCAAAATCCCAGCGCAAACTATCGTAATTCTGGGCTGTATTTGTGAATGCAACATTTAGCAGATTGTTCGAATAAGTAAAACTGCTTTGGGGAAATTGATTTACCAAAATTGTTAGAGTATCGTTGTTTACACATCCCAGTTTACTAATTTGATAAATTAGCATGGTATTTTGCGTGGAGGTGAATTGCGTTTGTGAAGTACCGCTAGAACTGACTGCAGATGCAGGAGTCCAACTATATACAGCATTGTTTAGTGAATTTCCGGATAAGGTTAAAGCTTGTCCGGCACAAATTAGGGTATCATTACCAGCAAAACAGGGCAAGGGTTCAACCACAAGTAAAATAGAATCACTTGCAACACATCCATTGTATGATGCAGTCGCGATATATAAGGTAGTCAGCTTGGGGCTAGCATTTAAATTGGTGGTAAAATTTGGAAGCGAGATAGTATCGTTGTTTGCCCACCAGGTAATTTTTGGACCGTTTGCCGGAGTTAGTGTAGGAGTAATGTATGCAGTTGCGCCACAGGCAAGAGTATCGTTGCCGTTGTTTAAAAGGGAAATACCTACCCCATTTTGGATACCAGCACCAAATTTTACAATGTAATAGTTCTTTGCAGCAGAAATGGGAATTTGCAAAGGAGAAATTTGCACGGTACCTCCACTGCCGGTGCCGCAAACATAGGCAGTTCCATTTTCGTTTAGACAACCCATACCAAAATAAGGATTAGAACCATTAACAGCAGTGGCGCCCCTAACCCAAAGGACCTCTCCTTTAGTTGTGTAGGTAACCGCATAAGCTTCTGTTGAACAACAGGCCCCATATTGTTGAAATGTTAGCTGGTTGGTAAAGCACTGACCCGTAATAAGCGCCTTTCCATTTTTTATATCCATGTAAATAGGAAAGGGATAAAAAGTATCGATGTTGCCCAGCTTAACAAATTGGGTTTGTCCGTTTAGTGCATATTTAGAAAAGTAATTACTAGTGGAATAAAGAGAACGAACTGTATCACCATTGAAAATTGCCCAAGCATCAAAATAGCCGCTAGAATACACATAACCGGAATCGTCAATCGCTGCAGCATAAGCACCAATATCGGGGCCAGAAGGATAATATACCTCAATGGGGGAAAGCCACAAAGGAACACCACTAGAATCGAGTTTACCAACAAAACCTTGCAAGCCATATTGGCTGTATTTGTAAGTGTGTGAAAGCTGTCCAAAATGAAACACTGAATTGCTTGCATTTAAGCCACCGCAAACAGCCACTTCTCCATTGTTGTTTGCAGCAATATCATAGGCCACATCATCTTTACCAACAGTTCCACAATTGCGAATCCAGCGAGTTGAACCGTCAGCATTAAGGCTTACAATAAAAATATCGGCGGTGTTAAAGGACGCAAAAGACGAGGTGCTATTGGCCGTGTCACCGTTAATAGTGAAATAAAAACCTTCCCCCGAAAGGGTAAAATACACATGCCCCGCACTGTCGCTGCAAACCGAGTGAATTCGATCTTCAAATTTAAAGTTTGTATTCCACTGACGAGTCCCACAAGTTTTCAAGAGGGTGGTGGTTCCTAAGGTGTCGCAGCGAAGTAAAAAACCCTCTTGGTAACCATCGCTAATTATTGTGTCTGAAAAGTAGGAAAAGAGAGTGTCTTGCGTATAACTTCCGCAGAAATAAATATTCCCCGCAACATCGGCATGCATGTCCCATAAACGTGTATCATTAAAAGCACCACCGGCCGATTTAAAGCCAATAACATTAAAGGCACGAATAAGTGCGAGGTTACTATCCAGTACTGCTGCAAAAACAGTTAGCATATCGCCGACTCGCGGGCGAAGGGTATCGCCTAAAATTGTAAAGTAACTTTGAGAGCTTGTGTAATATACTCCTCCAGTGATTATTCGGTTGTTGTTTATGGATTTCATAAACATGGGAATTCCTTTTCCACTCACTAAATTTCCGGCAATAACACAGTTTTGAGCAAGTGTTTTTTGCTGTGAAAGAATGAACAGTATTAGGGCAATTGCCAATGTGCTTATATAGACAGCCGTTTTTTTCATGTCAGAAGAAGGAAGGCAAAGCTACTTAATTCATTAAAAAAACTTCAATTCTACGCAACAAATCAGGTTCAAGTTTTTCAGTTGGATGAATGATGAATTCTGTTTTTATAAGCGATTTTTTTATTCCTTTAGAAACTAAATAGTCAATCATCTTGTTGGTTCTTGCGGTATTTAATTTTGTGTTATAGGCCAATCCTCCAAGCCCATCAAAATGTGTAATTAAAACAACCTTTTGACTGCTTTTGTTTTTCGATTTAGAGATTAACTCGTCAATTTGAGCATAGTACTTCTCGTCGAAACTAACTACATCATACTTAAAAAATACTTTAAGTGCTTGCATCGCAACAAGCGCAGAATCGAATAGTGCCGTGTGTAAATTTTTTGCCTGTCCTTTTACAAGTGTTTTATTCGAATAACTTATCACCGAAGCATCCTTGAAACCCTTTTGTTTGGCTTGTTCATAATAAGGAACAATATCGCTAAGACTTTTTTCGTTTCCAGAAGTATAACGATATCGGTTTCCTTCGATTGTTTCTTCCAGTTTGTTTATTCCTTCAAAAACGCCAGAGTTTTTGTCAACCTTTGAATCTGACCATCCAAGATTTACACGAAAAAGAGTTACCTTTTCTTCTTCTTCTGGAAAATAAATAGTATCAACTATTGGAGGCAAGGATGAGTTTTTAAATCGAGCAAGGCGTTGTTTTGCCAAAGCTAATTCATCGGCACTGCCCATATTATCGAGACCACTTTCGTCAGCCCCTAATAAACCAAATTTATGACTTCTAAGTTTGCGCTCTTGTTCACTTAATAAAACATCGTCTCCACTTTGTTCACTAAGCGAAAATGCATCTTCTCCAAGTTTGGTATAGCGGAATTTTTTTTTGCTTGGATTTATTGTATTTAAGGAAATATCTTCATCGTCTTGAAAGTACAAAGAATCAGCATCAGCTTGTAGTTCGGCGTATTTAAAATAACGTAAATTCTTTTCAATATACTCCTTATCTCCAACCAGTATCCATTTCTCAACACAAAACTTTTTAAGCTCTTTACTAATTTTGTTTATTGCCTCAACTCCTAACTCAACGCGGTAAATACCATTTTGAGTATAAGTATGAGTTGCCTTAGGACCCAGCACGAAAGACGTATCATTAAAAACCCAGTTATAGGCAACAATTGAATAGCCATCCATTTGCGAACGATCGGCAGTCAGCTGTACCGGTTCGTTTATGAACAACGTATCTTTTACATCCACAACGAGTCCTTGCGGGCGCACGGCAATGGTGTAAGTAAGCTCATTGTAAACCACCTTTTCACTGTTTTTTTCAACGATGTTGAGTTTCACGGTATAAAATCCGGGATTCGAATAGCAATGTTTTACAGCTTTTGCCTTAGCTTTATTGCCATCGCCAAAATCCCACTCATACTCATTACCTAACAAATTATCGTCAAGCGCATATTTTTCTTTAAAAAACGAATAGCAATTCTTTTGTTTAGCATTTACGCAATTGGTAAAATCTGCAATAACTTTATTGAAATAAAACACATTGTCGCCATCATTTTTAAACCTATTAGAGGAAAAATAGCCCGAACGCAAATCAGGGTTAAAGCAAATACCAAAATCGTCGGCAGAAGAATTAATGGGCGCTTCCATTGCAAAAGGTTTTGAAACCGCAGAATCTTTTAAGCTAAACGGAAAAATATCCAAATCGCCTTTCAACGAACGGGATT
>DGQS01000259.1 GCA_002389785.1 Bacteroidetes bacterium UBA4408 | reverse complement strand
ACGATCATTTAGATTATCACAAGACTTTTGATAATTACATCAAAGCAAAAAAAGGTTTTTTCGATGGCCTTCCTGCTACAGCATTTGCACTGGTAAATAAGGATGACAAGAATGGAGAAGTGATGTTGCAAAATACACGTGCTCTAAAAAAGACATACGCCATAAATTCTATGGCTGATTTTAAATGCCGCATTATAGAAAATCAATTTTCAGGATTGCTACTCACAATTGATGGAAAGGAATTTTATTCAAAGCTGATAGGCACCTTTAATGCTTACAATTTGCTTCTTGCATACAGCATTGGAGTTTTATTGAAAGAAGATTCAACCAATGTGTTAACTGCATTGAGTACACTGAATGCTGTTGAAGGAAGGTTTCAATATTTGCGTTCGGCGAATAAAATTACTGGGATAATTGATTATGCCCACACTCCGGATGCATTGAAAAATGTGCTAACTACCATTAATGATATACGAACCGGCAATGAAAAGGTAATCACCTTAGTTGGATGCGGAGGCGATAGAGATGCATTGAAACGACCGTTGATGGCTAAAATTGCTTGTGATTTAAGTGATAAGGTGATTCTTACGAGCGATAATCCACGATCAGAAAATCCGGAAGAAATAATTGAGCAAATGAAAAAGGGAATTCTTCCTCCTTACAATAAAAAATCGCTATCCATAGTTGACAGGCGCGAAGCTATTAAAACAGCATGTTCCTTGGCTCAACCGGGTGATATCATATTGGTGGCCGGAAAGGGACACGAGAAATACCAAGAGATTAAAGGTGTAAAATATCCATTTGACGATCTGGAAGAATTGAAAAATTCATTTGAATTATTAGACTAAAAATTAAGGGAAATGCTTTATTACTTATTTGATTATTTGCACAAACATTTTGACTTACCTGGTTCGGGAGTTTTTCAATACATCTCGTTCAGGGCAGCTATGGCAATTATCACTTCGCTTTTAATTTCTTTGATTTTTGGAAGACGAATTATTGAATACATCCGTAAAAAGCAAGTTGGTGAAACCATCCGAAACCTAGGACTGGAAGGTCAAAATCAGAAGCAAGGTACACCAACAATGGGTGGATTAATAATTATTGCTGCCATCTTGATTCCCACTTTATTGTTTGCAAAGCTTCACAATGTATACATCATACTCATGTTGTGCACAACAATTTGGCTTGGTACAATTGGATTTTTGGATGATTATATCAAAGTGTTTAAAAAAGATAAGGAAGGCTTAAAAGGAAAATTCAAAGTAATCGGACAAATAGGTCTAGGTTTAATCGTTGGTATAACGCTGTATTTTAATAGCAATGTAGTTATAAAGGAAAAGGTATGCAATTCGTTGGAAGTTGAAATGGCGAATGATATGTTCGCACACGATGTGAATGCGAGCAATTTGCCACACTACTCAACAACCCCTTCAAAATCGCTTAAAACCACCATTCCTTTTGTGAAAAATAATGAGTTTAATTATTCAAAACTAATTTCATTTATCGGAGATGATTATGAAAAATGGGGCTGGTTGGTTTTTATACCAATCGTAATATTAATTATCACCTCTGTAAGTAATGGTGCAAACTTAACCGACGGTCTAGACGGTTTAGCCACTGGAACATCAGCCATTATTGGTGCTACTTTGCTCATTTTCGCTTATGTATCAGGTAACATGATTTTTGCCAATTACCTCAACATCATGTATATACCAAGTACGGGCGAGCTGGTAATATTTATGGGAGCATTTATTGGTGCCTGTGTTGGATTTATGTGGTACAATTCGTATCCCGCTCAAGTATTTATGGGCGATACAGGAAGCCTAACATTGGGTGGAATTATAGCAGTTTATGCACTGGCCATAAGAAAAGAATTACTGATTCCAATCTTATGCGGAATTTTTTTGGTGGAGAATTTATCTGTAGTGATGCAAGTTAGTTACTTCAAATACACCAAAAAGAAATATGGCGAAGGGCGAAGAATTTTTAAGATGTCACCCTTACACCATCATTATCAAAAATTGGGTTTTCACGAATCTAAAATTGTTACCCGTTTTTGGATTGTAGGTGTGATGCTTGCCATACTCACTTTTGTTACACTAAAACTTCGTTAATAAAGGATGAAAACAACGAGCAATAAAAAACGATTAGTGGTTTTGGGAGCGGGTGAAAGTGGCGTAGGAACTGCGGTATTGGGAGTAAAAATGGGTTTTGATGTTTTTGTTTCTGATCAAGGAAGTATTAAAGAGAAGTATAAAAAGGAATTGTTGAGCCATCAAATTGAGTTTGAAGAAAATCAACATACATCTAAACGAATTTTAACTGCAGATGAAGTTGTTAAAAGTCCCGGAATTCCTGACAAAGCAGAACTAGTACAAGCACTTCTAAAAAAGGGAAAACCGGTACTATCTGAAATTGAATTTGCTGCGCGATACACCCATGCTACCTTAATAGGAATAACCGGAACTAACGGAAAAACAACTACCACACTGCTTACTTATCATATCCTTACTAAGGCCGGATTAAATGTTGGATTGGCAGGAAATGTTGGAAAAAGTTTTGCCAGACAAGTTGCTGAATCGAACTTCGATTACTATGTTTTGGAGTTAAGCAGTTTTCAATTGGATGGTATGTTTAAAACACGTATCAATCTTGCTGTGTTGTTAAACATCACTCCCGATCATCTTGATCGCTACGAATATGAATTGCAAAATTATGTGGATTCAAAATTTCGCATCACACAAAATCAACTGCAACAAGATGTATTTATTTACTGCAAAGACGATGCAATTATACAATCGAACCTTGCATCTCAAAAAATAACTGCACAACTAATTCCCATTTCAATTTACGAAAAAGTTGAAAATGGGGCCTATTTAAACGAAACCGAATTAATCCTGGATATAAACAATAAACCCTTCTCTATGTCAATACACAGTTTAGCCTTGCAAGGCAAGCACAACATTTACAATTCAATGGCCGCAGGTATTGTTGCCAAAGTTTTGGATATACGCAATGAAATTGTGCGCGAAAGTCTAGCCGATTTTGAAAATATCGAACATCGATTGGAGTTTGTAACTAAGGTGCATGGCATCGAGTTTATAAACGACAGTAAGGCAACGAATGTTAATTCAACATGGTATGCTCTGGAAAGTATGACAAATCCTACTGTGTGGATAGTAGGAGGCGTTGATAAAGGAAATGACTATTCAATGTTGCGGGAATTAGTTAAGGATAAAGTGAAAGCAATTGTTTGTCTTGGTAAGGAAAATGAAAAAATCCACAACGCCTTTGCCGATTTAGTCGAGATAATTGTTGACGCTCATTCTTCGGAAGAAGCAGTTAAACGTTCTTACAAACTTGCAAAAAAGGGCGACACCGTATTATTATCACCGGCTTGTAGCAGTTTCGATTTGTTTGAAAACTACGAAGACCGTGGTCGTCAATTTAAGAGAGATGTAAAATCATTGTAATATCCACTTTACTTTTTACTTATGGAATCAAAAAAGATAACTACCAATCCGATTGAATATATGCGCAGACTTTTGCAAATGCGCAAAGAAATTGAACGTGAAAATTATACAGAGTTAAATAGCACTGAACACCGGTTAGAAAAGGTGGGCGAGTTTAACTATGTTGAATACATCAACGATAGTATATCTACCGATTTAGACAGTACTTGGCTGGCTTTGGAAAAAATGGAAAAGCCCATCATCTGGATTGTGGGAGGTGTCGATAAAGGAAACGATTATGGAGTGCTTGCAGATATCATGCGTGAAAAAGTAAAAGCTATTATTTGTTTGGGAAAGGACAACAGCACCTTGTTTAAAATTTTTCAATACCAAAATATTGTGCCGCTTATTGTGGATGCAAAAGAAATGAAAGAGGCTGTTGAATACAGCTATCATTGGGCAAAAAAGGGTGATGTAGTATTATTTTCACCTGCTTGTCCAAGCTACGACTTATATGAAAATTATGAAGTACGGGGCAATAGTTTTAAAAATTCTGTTCGTGAATTTTTTGATCAGAGAATAAAATAATTTTAAAAAAGTGAACAAGGTTTTAAATAAATTAAGTGGTGATAAGGTAATATGGGTGGTCGCTGTAATGCTATCCATATTTTCGGTCCTGGTTGTTTACAGTGCTTCCGGAACGTTAGCGTATAAATATAAGGGAGGCAACACCGAGTTTTTTCTATTTAAACAAATTGGTTTTGTTGCCTTGTCGCTGCTTTGCATATATTTTACTCACTTAATTAAATACACTTATTACTCAAGAGGCTCTCAAATAGCAGTGTTTTTGGCAGCGCCGCTATTGCTTTTTACTTTGGTGAAAGGTGTTAGCGCAGGCGAAGCAAGTCGATGGATTGCAATTCCGGGAATTGGATTTACGTTTCAAACAAGTGATTTTGCCAAGTTAGCATTGGTTGTATATGTTGCAAGATTATTATCCATGAAGCAGGATCAAATAAAGGATTTTAAAGAAGCTTTTGTTCCGATTGTTGCACCGATTTTAATTATTTGCGGATTAATATTACCAGCCAATTTTTCTACTGCAGCAGTTTTGTTTGTTACCTGTTTGGTGCTGATGTTTATTGGTAGAGTAAACATTAAGTATATTTTACTTTTAGTGGCCAGTGGTATTGTTTTTCTGGGTTTGTTTATTCTCTTGGTTTTTACCTTTCCACATATCAATAATCGTGTTGAAACCTGGAAAACGCGATTGGAAAGTTTTGTTAGCGGAGACAGTGATGAAAATTACCAGGCCGAGCAAGCCATGATAGCCATAGCAACCGGTGGTCCAATTGGAAAAGGTCCCGGTAAAAGAACGCAGCGAAATTTTTTGCCCCAAGCATCATCTGATTTTATCTATGCAATCATTATTGAAGAATATGGTTCAATTTTAGGTGGTTTTTTGGTAATTTTTTTATACATGATTTTGCTCTTCCGGGCAACTCGTATTGCCACCAAAAGTCCAAAAACTTTTGGAAGTTTATTGTCAATTGGTTTGTGTTTTATGTTGGTATTTCAAGCCATGATAAATATGGGGGTAGCGGTACACTTATTTCCCGTCACCGGCCAGCCCTTGCCCATGGTTAGTGCCGGAGGAACATCCGTTATTTTTTCAAGTATCGCCATAGGCATCATGTTAAGTGTAAGTCGCGAAATCGAAGCAGAAACGAAAGGAGAGCCAGCAAATGCTTAAAGTAATCATAAGTGGAGGAGGAACAGGTGGACATATTTTTCCGGCCATTGCAATAGCGAATGCATTAAAGGAAAAATACAATCAGGTAGAAATTCTATTTGTAGGTGCTGAGGGTAAAATGGAAATGGAAAAAGTTCCCGCAGCAGGTTATAAAATTGTTGGATTAAATATAAGTGGACTACAACGCAAATCAATTTTAAAAAATATTTCATTCCCCTTTAAGTTGTTTACCAGTGTTCGAAAATCGAAAGCACTGATTCGTGAATTTAAGCCCAATGTAGTAGTAGGTGTGGGAGGTTTTGCCAGCGGGCCGCTTTTGTATGCAGCAACTAAAATGGGGATTCCGGCATTGATTCAAGAACAAAATTCGTATCCTGGAATTACGAATAAGTTTTTGGCTAAAAAGGCAAAACGAATTTGTGTTGCTTATGATGGAATGGAAAAGTATTTTCCTAAAGAAAAAATAATTCTCACCGGAAATCCGGTTCGTCAGGATATTAAGAACCTAGCGGGTAAAAAGGAACGAGGATTAGAATTTTTCGGTTTGGATGCTAGTAAAAAAACAGTACTAGTTATTGGTGGAAGCTTAGGAGCAAGAAGTATTAATGAAGCCATTAAAAATTGTTTACCTGAATTTGAAAAGAAAAACATTCAATTGATTTGGCAAACAGGTAAACCATTTAAGGCGATTGCTGAAAAGGCTGTTGATGATTATGCAGGCAGTGTAATTCGGGTGCATGATTTTATTTCTAAAATGGATTATGCTTATGCTGTTGCAGATGTAGTAGTCTCACGTGCCGGAGCAAGTTCAGTTTCAGAGTTATGCGTAGTTGATAAAGCTGCTATTTTAGTACCTTATCCTTTAGCCGCCGAGGACCATCAAACCAGCAATGCACAGGCATTGGTAACTCATCATGCAGCCATATTAATTAAGGATGCTGAAGTAGGTGAGAAACTGTCAAATACACTTTTTGATTTGTTGGCAAATGATGAAAAGCGCATGAAGTTGGAAGAAAACATTTTGAAACTCGCCTTTAGAGATGCAGCTGAAGTTATAGCAAGTGAAGTAGCAAGTATCGCAAATTCAAACTAAATCAATGGATTTTAATACACTTAAAACTGTTTATTTTTTAGGAATCGGTGGCATCGGTATGAGTGCACTTGCGCGTTATTTTAAAACCATGAACATAGCAGTTTGTGGGTACGATAAAACACCAACTCCCCTAACTGATGAACTGCAAAAAGAAGGAATTCAGGTTCATTTTGATGATTCGATTGCTTATTTTAAAGGGCTAAACTCTACAGCTAAAGATGAAGTTTTAATTATTTACACGCCTGCTATTCCCAAGGATCATTCAGAGTATATTTATTTTATCAAGGAAGGGTATACACTCAAAAAGCGTTCAGAAGTTTTGGGAATTATAACTCAAAATACTTTTACATTGGCGGTTGCCGGAACCCACGGAAAAACAACCACATCGAGTATTTTGGCGCACATTCTAAAATCTGCCAACAAAGATTGCAGTGCATTTTTGGGTGGAATAACTCGGAATTACAATTCCAATTTTTTGCTTTCTCAACAACTAAATGGACCCGGCCCAACTGTTGTGGAAGCCGATGAATACGACCGTTCCTTTTTAACCCTTCATCCCAACATAGCTATAATTACTTCCATTGATGCCGATCATTTGGACATTTATTCTGAGCATAAATTTTTAAAACAATCTTTTGAACTCTTTTCACAACAAATTAAAGACGGGGGATTTTTAATTTCCAAAATTGGGCTCGATAGTGATTTCCCGGTTACAGCCGGTGTTAAAAAGTATACGTATTCCTTGCAGCAAGAAGCTGACTTTTATGCAAAGAACATGCGCATTGATAATGGAAGTTATTCATTTGATTTGGAAAGTAAAATTGAATCAATTTCAGGATTGCACTTTTCATTTCCAGGACAACATAATACAGAAAATGCAATTGCTGCAGTAGCTGCAGCGCAGATATTTGGAGTTACTGCGACAGAAATTAAGGAGGCATTGGGAAGCTTTCGAGGAGTAAAACGAAGATTTGATTATCGAATAAAATCGGAACAGCTTGTATTTATTGATGACTATGCGCATCATCCCGAAGAATTAAAAGCATGTATTAATTCAGTAAAGGAACTTTACCCACAGAAAAAAATTCTTGGAATTTTTCAACCGCATTTATTTTCTCGAACCCGAGATTTTGCAGATGAATTTGCACATAGTTTGGATTTATTGGATGATACGATCTTGCTCGATATATATCCTGCCCGAGAATTGCCCATACCCAATGTGAATTCAACCATGTTGCTGGATCGCATGAGTTCAAGCAAAAAAATGCTCTGCAGTAAAGAAAATTTGGTTACAGCAGTTATTCAAAAATCACCCGATGTTATACTTACGTTGGGAGCCGGTGATATTGATAAATGTGTAGAACCCATTGAAATGGCATTACTCAAAAAATATAATTTGAAAGCATGAAGTCGATAAAAAAAGTACTTATAGTTTTCAGTTGGATAGCAATACTTGCTGTAACAGTGGTTCTGCTTGGTTTTGTAAAGAAGGAGCACAACCGTCTCACCTGTTCATCAGTTGAAATAAATATAGATGAAACCGACGATAACGAATTTGTGAGTAAAGCTGATATACTTCAAATGGCGCTCGAGAACCGCGATAAACTAAATGGTCAAACATTAGCCAGTATTGATATCAATAAATTGGAGAAAGTTTTTAATGCTCATCCTGCCATTTCAAATGCCGAAGTTTTTGAAAATATTGCCGGTGACCTAACGGTGAACATTACTCAAAAAAGGCCAATTGCACGTGTAATTACCGCAAGTGGAGAAAGTTATTACATAGATTCAAATGGGAAATTAATGTTATGGTCACCGAACTATACAGCACGAGTACCAGTTATTACAGGAGAAATTTATGAGCGATTTGTAAGCAATAATTTGCTTGATTTTTCATCAAAGGATATTAACGATTCACTGTTGAAAAAAAACAAGCTATTTGGCCTTTATTGCCTTGCGAAATATATTGATTCGAACGAATTTTGGAAAGCTCAAATTCAGCAAATTACCGTTGGAGCTGATATAGAGTTGATACCATCGATAGGCAAACACAAAATTATTTTCGGAGATACTCAGGATATAGAAAAAAAATTTAAGAAACTGTACATTTTTTATACACGCGGATTAAGCAAAGTAGGTTGGAACACCTATTCTGAAATTAACTTGAAATTCGAAAATAATGTTGTTTGCAAAAAATAGCTAGAATGAAAAACAGCGATATAGTTGTAGGATTAGATATAGGTACCACAAAAATTGTTGCGCTTGTTGGGCGTAAAAATGAATTTGGTAAAATTGAGATTCTTGGTCTTGGTAAAACCGAATCTGTGGGTGTGTCGAGAGGCGTTGTTTCGAATATTGAAAAAACTGTTCAATCCATAAAGGTAGCTGTAGAAGAAGCGCAAAGCAAGTCCGGAATTACCATTAATGAAGTACATGTTGGAATTGCAGGTCAACACATAAAAAGCTTGCAGCATCGGGGTATTCGAATGCGCAACAGCTTGGAAGAAGAAATTAGCCAGAAGGACGTTGATGCCTTGATTGAGGATATGTACAAATTGGCCATGCTTCCCGGTGAAGAAATTATTCATGTACTTCCACAGGAATATATTGTGGATAATGAGATGGGCATTAAGGATCCTATTGGAATGGCCGGAAAAAGATTGGAAGCAAATTTTCACATCATAACCGGACAAGTTGCTGCAATACATAATCTTATTAAATGTGTTACAAAAGCAGGCTTAACTACAAAAGAAGTAATGCTCGAACCACTTGCTTCAGCCGATGCTGTTTTGAGCAATGAAGAGAAAGAAGCAGGTGTTGTATTGGTAGATGTGGGAGGTGGTACAACTGATATCGCAATTTTTCATGAAGGAATTATCAGGCATACTGCTGTAATTCCATTTGGTGGAAATGTGATAACCGAAGATATTAAAGAAGGCTGCACAATAATTAAAAATCAAGCTGAATTATTAAAAATCAAATTTGGATCTGCTCTAGCCAGTGAGAACCTCGATAATGAAATAGTGAGCATTCCTGGTTTAAGAGGTCGTGAACCAAAAGAAATTTCGTTGAAAAATTTGGCGAGCATCATTGAGGCTCGTATGGAGGAAATTATTGAACACATATACTACGAAATAAAAAACTCGGGTTATGAAAAAAAGTTAATAGCAGGTATTGTTATTACAGGAGGTGGAGCGCAGCTTAAACACATCACTCAATTAATGGAGTATATTACCGGAATGGATGCACGTGTAGGTTATCCAAACGAGCACCTAAGCAAAGGACTTGAAGATGTTACCAGTCCGATGTATGCAACCGGTGTTGGTCTAGTAATACGAGGACTGGCAACTTCTAATCCGGTTGAAGAAGCAATCGATACCACTACGAATGATGCACCGCCTGCTCCAACACATACCGAGATAAAGGACCATTCAGTAAAAAAGAAAGGTAGTTTTTTCGACAATTTGTTGAATAAAGCAAAAGGAATTTTTGATGAAGACATTCAATAGTAACCACTAGTAAACTAAATTAAAATGCAAAACGAGATGATGAAATTCGACTTACCAAAAGACAACTCCTCAATTATTAAAGTAATTGGAGTAGGAGGCGGTGGCAGCAATGCTGTAAACCACATGTATCGTATGGGAATAAAGGGAGTAGACTTTATGGTTTGCAACACCGATCAACAGGCGCTTGATATCAGTCCGGTTTCGTGCAAAGTTCAATTGGGAGCAACACTAACTGAAGGACGCGGAGCAGGCTCTCAACCTGAAGTTGGCAAAAATGCGGCAATTGAAAATATTGAAGAAATTAAGGAAATATTGGGTAGCACCACCAAAATGGTTTTCGTAACTGCAGGCATGGGGGGAGGAACCGGAACAGGAGCTGCTCCAGTAATTGCAGGTACAGCCAAAGAAATGGGAATTCTTACCGTTGGTATTGTTACTGTTCCGTTTGCATTAGAAGGAAGAAAACGCAAACAACAAGCAGAGTCAGGCCTCGAAGAATTAGAAAAGAATGTTGATACGTTGCTGATTATCAACAACGATAAATTGCGAGAAATTTATGGTAACTTAAAAATGGGAGAAGCATTTAGCCATGCCGATAACATTTTGAGTACTGCAGCAAAAGGAATCGCAGATATTATCACAACTACCTTGCACATTAATACCGATTTCGCAGATATTCAAACTGTGTTGAAAGATAGCGGAAGAGCAATTATGGGGTCGGCTTCAGCAACCGGTGAGAATAGAGCCATCAATGCTGTTGAACAAGCATTGGCATCCCCATTATTAAACGATGGTAATATTAAAGGAGCCAATTATGTATTGTTAAATATTACTTGCGGTACCGAAGAAATTACCATGGATGAATTTGGTGAAATTGCCGATTACATTCAAGAAGCAGCAGGGCAAACTGCTGAGGTAATACAAGGGTATGGAGTTGATGAATCATTGGGAGATAGAGTAAACGTAACAATTATTGCTACCGGTTTCAAAAAGAAAAGCGATTTAGGTTACGATATTCCTAAAAAAGTTGAAGTAACTAAATATAAGTTGGATGGTGATATACTTCCATCAACAAACATTGAAAAGTCTCCTGAAGTGCGTGTTGAAACTACTTCAGTACAACTGCCAATTGTGCATCAACTGGAAGAATTGGAAGAAACTACTCCTGCCGCTTCGAACAATGAAAATGCGCATCTTAGCTTTGAATTTGAAGTGAATACTTCTGAAAGCAATACAAAGGATGAAAAAATTGACGAGCCAATTATCATCAGCAAAAAAGTAGAAGAGAAATTTGAAAGTACAATTCCTGTCGATGATCGTATGCGCTTAGCAAACGATAGAGTGAACCGATTGAAAAATCTAAGTCATAAGTTTAAAACTCCTGGAGGCTTGAGTGAAATGGAAAGTCAGCCTGCGTACTTGCGGAAAAACATCACGTTGTCCAATGTACCACACTCAAGTGATTCAAATGTTTCACGATTTACTTTATCAGCAGGTGAGGATAAGTCTTCTGCAGAGATAAAGCCAAACAATTCTTTTTTACACGATAACGTTGATTAATTATCTATAAATCAAATGACTTTAGAAGAACAAATTAATGCCGACATTAAAGCAGCAATGCTAGCTAAAGAAGCTGCAAAACTGGAAGCATTGCGTGCTGTAAAATCGGCCATACTTTTATTAAAAACATCACCGGAAGGACTCACTTCTGAAAGCGAAATGAAAGCGCTTAATAAAATGGTGAAACAACGAAAGGAAACGGCTGAAGTTTACACAACTCAAAATCGAAAAGATTTAGCAGATATAGAATTAGCTCAAGCGGCAGTTATCGAAAATTATTTGCCAAAGCAAATGAGTGAAGATGAATTGCGAAACGAAATTTCAATAATTATTAGCAACCTGGGAGCTGCATCACCTGCCGATTTAGGGAAAGTAATGGGTGTTGCAAGCAAACAATTTGCTGGTAAAGCCGATGGCAAAATTGTGAGTGCCATTGTGAAAGAGCTGTTGAGTAAGTAGTGGTTTACTTAGTTTAAGGGGAGAAACGCCTTGCAGTAATGCGAGGCGTTTCAATTTTTACCAATTACAAAAAGCAGATCCGGAATAATTTCCAGATCTGCTCTCTTTAAAATAAATTGTCGGTTTAATTACGAATACAAATTTTATACACTATCTGCTCTTGGTCGTTTCTGCCTTGCAGGTAATAAATTCCGTCCGCTAATTGTGTATGTATCAAAAGCGGCTGATTTTTTTCAGCACTATAAGAAGCTACTTTTACACCTTGTATTGAATACAAGTCCAATTGCATGTTACTTTCTGTTATTACTTTAAAATCTCCTCTTGAAGGATTTGGAACTACCTTTATATGTTCAACAGAGGAAGACTCCTTTATTCCAACACCCAGTAAGGAAATATTTACGCTTTGTGTGTCACAACCATTTTGATCAGTTATAGTAACAAAATAAATACCGGGTGAAAGATTTGATATTGACTGAGTAGTGCTGCCATCGCTCCAATTGTAAGTGTAAGGCAGAACTCCGCCCATTGCAATTACATCAATAGAACCATTGTTTAAGCCTCCGCTTGCATTGGTAACCAATATAGTATCTATTATTAATAAGGATGGTTGTAACACCGATACTGTGTCGGTAATGTTGCATAAATTTGCATCACTAATTGTAACACTGTAAGTACCTGCAGTTAAATTGTTACTACTTTGACCGGTTGTTCCGCTCGACCACGAATACGTATAGGAACCAACGCCACCACTAGGATTGGCCATAGCTACACCATCATTATTTCCAAAACAAGTAACCGAGGTTGAACTTAAATTAGCAAGCAATACAGCAGGTTCAATAATTTCAACCGAGTCAATTGATGTACATAAATTTCCATCAACGGTAGTTATTATATAATATCCAGCCGATAAATTGTTGATGGTATCAAAATTTCCACCGTTTGACCAGTTGTAGAAATAAGGAAGTGTCCCACCTGAAACAATAACTTGGGCTGCACCGTTATTTAAACCGTTACAGGTTACGTTGGTTGAACTAAAA
>DGQS01000048.1 GCA_002389785.1 Bacteroidetes bacterium UBA4408 | reverse complement strand
CAAGACCTTGAAAATATTTGGTAAACTCTGCCTTCGTTTAGTAGGTAGATACAAATCATTTGCAGGTACTTTCCTGCAAATTACGTGTACAACCTAACACATTGGAATGAATTAACTATCCTTGTTGTATGCTTTGAAGTATCTGCTAAACCAATTAATACAAGTATAACTATCGTAAAACTATTCACATGAATTATTGGTTAATTAAATCTGAACCATTCAAATTTTCGTGGCAACAATTCAAGGAAGCTAAAATTGCCAGTTGGGATGGAGTTCGTAACTATGCTGCTCGCAATAATTTACGCGCCATGAAAAAGGGTGATCTGGCTTTGTTTTACCACAGCAACGAAGGACTCGAAATTGTAGGAATTGCGAAGGTAAAAAAGGAACATTATCAAGATCCGACTACCACCGATACCAATTGGTTAGCCGTTGATTTTATTCCTTTTAAAACATTAAAAAATCCGGTGAGTCTGGCACAGATAAAAGCCGACAAAAAACTTCAGGAAATGCAATTGATTAAAATAAGTCGTCTTTCAGTTTCAGCAGTAAAAAAAGAAGAGTTCGATTATATTCTTCAACTCGCTGAAAATCGTTGATTTTTAACAATTTTAGCATCCATATTTTATTAACTTTGCCCGCTATAAAAAATTTTATGCGTTTTCAAAAGCCCCTACAATTCCTACTTTCCTTAGTTATTTTCGTAGTAATTAATTCTCAAAATGCACATGCACAATCAGCGAACATTCGTGGTTTTGTGTATGAAAAAGGAAGTGGTGAACCTGTGATTTTTACCAATGTATATTTGTTGGGAACTGCCATTGGCGCTACTACTGATGTAAACGGTTATTTTTCTATCACCAAAGTTCCTGCCGGCAATTACACACTAACTGTTACCTATATTGGTTGCGATACCTTAAAACTTCCTATAGAAGTGAAGGGAAGTGAAATTATTACTAAAAAATTGTTTCTAGCGAAGTCTTCAGTTAAGTTAAGAGATGTGGTTATTTCTGCCGAAAAACAAGAAGCAGTAACTACCGTGCGAACTTCGGTTACTAAAATAACAGCCAAAGAAATTAAGCAACTTCCTTCGGTAGGTGGCGAACCCGATTTAGCACAGTATTTACAAGTTATTCCGGGTGTAATATTTACAGGTGATCAGGGCGGACAACTCTACATTCGTGGAGGTTCACCGATACAAAATAAAGTTTTAATGGATGGGATGATTATTTATAATCCCTTTCATTCAATAGGGTTGTTTTCGGTGTTTGATGCCGATATTATTCGTAACGCCGATGTATATACCGGTGGATTTGGAGCACAGTACGCCGGTAGAATTTCGTCGATTATGGACATTACTACCCGCGATGGGAATAAAAAACGCTTGGCAGGAAAAGTTTCGGCAACCACTTTTGGTGCAAAAGTTTTGCTTGAAGGGCCACTAGTAAAACAAAAAGAAGATGGTGGAGGAAGCTCTTCCTTTTTAGTCTCTTTAAAAAATTCTTACCTGAACCAAACCTCGAAATCTTTATACTCTTATATCGATACCAATGGATTGCCTTACCGCTTCACTGATTTGTATGCAAAAATTTCAATCAACGGCAGCAATGGAAGTAAATTTAATGTGTTTGGATTTAATTTCAACGATAAGGTAAATTACCGCCAAGTAAGCGATTTACATTGGGCCGAATCAGGTGCCGGTAGCAATTTTGTTTTAATTCCCAACAATTCATCGGTTTTGGTGAAAGGAAATTTTGCCTATTCAAAATACGGAATTTCGCTAACCCAAGCCGATCAGCAAGAACGTAAAAGTGACATCAATGGGTTTAATTTGGGATTAGACTTTACCTACTTTTATGGTAAAAACGATTTAACATACGGTGTTGAAATATTAGGATACCGCACCAATTTTGTGTTTTACAACTCATTAAACCGCAAACTTTCTCAATTAGACAATACTACCGAAATAGGTGGATTCTTAAAATCAAAACTGGTATTTGGAAAATTGTTGGTTGAACCAAGTTTCCGTTTGCACTATTATGCCTCTCTTCCGGTATTTTCACCCGAGCCGCGACTAGGTTTGAAATACAATGCAAGCGATAAATTCCGAATCAAATTTGCTGGAGGAATGTATACTCAAAATTTAATGAGTGCCGCTTCCGATCGCGATGTTGTTAATTTATTTTATGGTTTCCTATCCAGTCCCGATAATTTACAAAACGAGTTTTTACAAGAAAATGGAAATACCAAAGCAGTTAAAAATGGCCTGCAACGTGCCAACCACGTGATTCTTGGATTTGAAGGTGATATTAAATCGCATCTTACTTTAAATATTGAGGGTTATTACAAACAATTTGGTCAATTAACGAATATCAATAAAAATAAAATTTTTGATGATGACGTTACCACCAGCGACAAACCTGATTTTCAAAAAAAGGATTACATTGTTGAGTCGGGAGATGCTGAAGGAGTTGATATTTCGCTTAAGTACGATAAAAAAAGACTTTATTTATGGGCGGTATATTCATTAACCTTTGTAAATCGTTGGGACGGAATATATGCGTATCAACCACACTTCGATCGCCGACACAATGTGAACTTAGTTGGGACTTATACGTTTGGAAAAGGATTACATTGGGAGTTTGACGCACGATGGAACTTAGGATCCGGATTTCCTTTTTACAAGACTACCGGATTCTACGAAAAATTGTATTTCCAAGATGGTGTAAATACCGATTACACCACCGAAAACGGAGATCTAGCATTTCAATTGGAACCAACCAATACCGGACGCTTGCCTTACTATCACCGATTGGATATTTCAATAAAGCGAAAATTTGAGGTGGGTACCAATGCTACGCTTGAAGCGAATGCCGGCATCACAAATGTTTACAACCGTAAAAATATTTTTTATCAAGACCGTATTACCAATCAACGTGTAAACCAATTGCCGTTTTTACCAAGCCTTGGATTGAATTTGGTTTTTTAACATGTTGGGAATAGACCCTAAAATAGAGTCTGACAAATAGAAATTTTTATAGTCAATAATGTCTGATTCAAGCCAGCAGGAAGCTGAAAAAGCAACTTATTTTAGCATAGCCGGAAATACCATGATGGCTATTTTAAAAGGATCTGCAGGTTATTTTGGAAATTCATTTGCACTTATTGCTGATGCGATTGAATCAACTGCAGATATTTTTGCATCCTTATTAGTTCTTTTCGGATTAAAATACGCTAGCAAACCAGCCGATAAAAATCATCCTTATGGACATGGTCGTGTTGAACCATTAATTACTTTTATTGTAGTAGGATTCCTCATAACCTCGGCAACCATCATTGCTTATGAAAGTATTCAAAACATCTCAACCCCTCATGAATTACCACATGCATGGACGCTTTGGATTTTAGGTGCAATTATTATTTGGAAGGAGCTATCGTATAGATGGGTCCTGTTAAAAAGTAAGAAAACCAATAGTTCTTCATTAAAAGCAGATGCCTGGCATCATCGAAGCGATGCTATAACTAGCATTGCTGCATTTGTAGGAATCAGTATTGCACTATTGCTGGGAAAGGGATATGAAGCGGCGGATGATTGGGCTGCCCTTTTTGCTTCTGCTTTTATTTTATACAACAGTTACCTAATTTTCAGACCTGCTCTTGGCGAAATTATGGACGAACACCTGCATGACGAAATTATTGAACAAATTCGACAGGTAGCTAAAAAAGTAGATGGAATTGCCGATACCGAGAAGTGCTTTATCCGTAAAGCTGGAATGCAATACCATGTTGAATTGCATGCAGCTGTGAATGGCCAAATCAGTGTAAAAGAAGGTCACGATTTAGCACACAATTTAAAAAACAAGTTGCACAAAGAGCTACCCCAATTAGGACATATTCTTATACACATTGAACCCTTTGATGTTGTGGGGTAATTGTAATAAACTGAGCCAATTATCCTTACAATGCCAGTCAGATCTATTGAATGTGTAACTTCTGTCACACTGTGATTTTATATTTATCAAGTAAAGAGCAAACTAGGTTCTATTTAATAAGTTTATTAAGAACCTTATTAAAGGTGAAATCAGCCAATTCAGATGGTTTCAAGATGTTTGTGTAAATAATCCTTTTAAGGTTGTCAACACTCAAAGTGTTAACAAAATCAAGCTTTCTCATTAACTATTTGCGACTTAACTGATACTTTTGTGAAATTAGGTAACTTGTTTTATTAATTCTGTAAACATGATAAACAATAAATTAGGTAAGAAATACATCCTTATTTCGCTGCTGTTTGCTGCGATGAACGGAAAAGCTCAATTGGTGATAAACGAAGTTTCGCAAGGAGCTCAAAACCCTACTGTTGAATACGTTGAATTAATAGTTACCGGAACTAATACCTGCAGTACTTCTACACAAGATTTACGCAACTGGATTATTGACGACAATAACGGAACCTTTGCCCCTGGATCAGGATCCGGAATTGCAGCTGGCTGTATTCGTTTTAAAAATATCGCCTTTTGGCAAAACATTAAAATAGGAACGCTTATCTTAATTTACGACGATGGAGCTTCTTCTGTAAATCCCTTAATTCCGGCCAACGACCTAAATGCAAACGATGGCAATTGCCGACTCATTATTCCATACAGCAATACCACCTTGATCGAAAAACATGCTACCCAGCCAGGAATTTCAAATTCCAACTACCCTACTACTTCCACCGCATTTACTTCTGCTAACCCTTGGACTAGCGTTATTGGAATGCGCAATGGCGGTGATGCATTTCAGGTGAGAAATCCGGCAATTTATTCTATTCCGGCACATGCTGTAAGTTGGGGCGATAATGCAAACAACCCCATAATTTATTTTAGCGGCGATGCTCAGAAGCGAGTTTTTAACATGAAAAATTTGGTGAACAATAATCCGGCGAATCAAGCCAACTGGACCAACGACTCAACCCTTACGGGTGAAACTCCCGGATTGGCTAACAATCCACAAAACAGTACCTGGATCAGTTCGCTGTCGAACAATTGTCAAGCCTTTGTTGGTGCAAACCTTAGCATCACAGCATCATCGGCAGCACCCTATTGCGAAGGCGAAACGGTGGTGTTAAGCTCCTCCTTGTTGAACGGAAATAGTTGGTCAACCGGCGATACTTCTCAAAGCATTACGGTTAGCACGAATTCAACCATCAGTTTAACAAATTCTGCTGCTTGTTTACCCGCAACCCTTTCCTTAACGTTTGATACCACCAAAGCAGATTTTAGTGCTGATACTGTTGAAGGATTTGCCCCTTTGACCGTACATTTTACAAATCAAAGTTTGGCAAATGCAAGCACTTTTAGTTGGAATTTTGCTGATGGTACAGCATTAGTTGATTCAACAAATCCAAGTCATACTTTTACAGATGCAGGGGTTTATCAAGTCATGCTAACTGCTTTCACCATAAATGGTTGCTTCGATAGTATTAGTTTAAAAATTACGGTTAATCCACCCCTCGATTTGGAAAACAAACTTGAAATACCCAACATTTTTACTCCCAATAGCGATGGTGTAAACGACAAGTTTTTAATCCTCAGCAACAATGTTGAAAACTTTAACGGATTAATCTTCGATCGATGGGGAAACAAAATACACGAATGGACCAATATTAACGAGGGTTGGGATGGGAGAACCCGCTCGGGAATGAAAGTTACTTCCGGTGTATTTTTTTACCTAATAAATGTAACTTTTAAGGATGGAACGAGTATACATCCTAAAGGAACAATAACACTGATTAAGTGAAGCAAAAAACAAAACCAAAAATCGTTAATTTAATTTTTTCAATCGATTAATTAATTAATTTTGTAGCTTAATTAGCTTTGTTGGTACAAAGTTAACAATGAAAAAACACACACTTTTATTTTTATTCTTTTTACTTTTTACTTTCCGCTTAAGTGCTCAAATCAACATAAGCGCTATGGCAACGGCCTATACCGAAAATTTTAATGGCCTGGGAAACAATTCCGTAACTAGTTTACCTTCAGGTTGGAAATTCGGAAGTGGAGCTGCTCCCACCTATGCTAACGTAACAAATTATACTTCTACAACCGAAGCTGCAGGTACTACTGGCGGTGCGGTTTTAACGCAAACCTCAACAGGTGGAACTTACAATTTTGCAAATGGGGCGAACGCTTCAAGCACTGAACGTGCGATCGGATTTTTAGCATCTGCCGGATATTCAGGACAACGCCACATCATGCTGCAATTGATTAATACAAGCTGCAATACCATTAGCCAATTGGATGTTAGTTTTGCCTTCGAAAAATACCGCAACGGTACCAATATTTACGATTGGAATTTTTATGGAAGTACTAACGGAAGTACCTGGACAGCACTCACACTGGGAGATCAAAATTATCCGGCCGATGGCGATAATATTACAGTATATAATCCTCCAACTTCAACTACCAAAAGTGTAAGCATCACCGGTCTATCTATTGCAGGGGCTGCTAGTTATTATTTGCGCTGGACTTACAAAGATGCTTCTGCCACCTACACGAATGCGATGGCGCTTGGATTCGATGATTTTTCTGTAACCGCTAGCGGTGCCGCATGCTCGGGAGCCAGTGCTCCAACAGTTCAAGCAAGTGCCTTAACTATAAGTTCGGTTACTGCCACTACCATGAATTTAAACTGGACAAGAGGAAATGGCAGCCGTTGTTTGGTGATAGGTCGTGCGTCAGCTGCTGTCGCAACCAATCCTTCTGCCGGAGTTTCGTATACAGATAATTCGGTTTTTGGTTCAGGTAGTGCGATTGGTAGCGGGTTTGTAGTATATGCCGGTTATGGTACTTCAGTTTCTATCTCGGGATTAAATCCTTCAACTACTTACCATTTTAAAGTGTACGAGTTTAATGGCAATTGTACTTGTACCAGTTATATAACCGGTGGAAGTGCTCCCATTAACAATGCAACAACTTGTGTGGCAGCTCCTACGGTTCAATCGAATTCACTCACATTTTCAAACATCACCACCAATCAGTTGCAGTTGAATTGGATTCGTGGAAATGGAGCCAATTGTATCATTGTAGCTAAAGCAGGATCGGCAGTGACTACCGCTCCGGTGTTTGGTAACACTTATACTGCAAATGCAAACTTCGGTTCCGGTTCAACCACTGCAGCGGGAGAATATGTAGTTTATGCCGGTAATGGAACTTCGGTAATTACCACAGGATTGAACTTTAATACGAACTACTATTTTTCAATATTCGAATACAACGGTAGCGGTACCTGCACTCATTATGCAGTTGTGACACCTTTAACAGGAAATGCTTCAACCGATTGTACCGAACCTACCTCACAAGTAACTTTTGCAAGCTATTCGGCAAGTAGCGCAAGTATTACCTTAAATTTAACCAACGGAAATGGAACCAATCGAATTGTAATTGGAAGTTTAACACCAATAACTGCCGCCGAAGTTCCTATCGATGGTTCTAATTATATAGCCAATGCAAATTTCGGTACAGGCTCGGCAATAGGTGCCGGCTTTGTAGTGTATACCGGAAGTGGCTCTACCTCTACCATTACAGGATTAACACCTTCAACCCTTTATTACTTTGCAGCTTTCGATTTTTGCATTGCAAGCAATAATTATTTAACCTCAACCTATCCTACCCTTACTGTTAGTACAACACCGGGTTGTGGAGCACCTTCTTCGCCTGCAAGTGGAATTACGTTTACATCCATAAGCGATATTTCAATGACCATAGGTTGGACCAATGGAAATGGCACTAATCGACTGGTTGTGTTGAGTACTCTACCAATTAATGCGAGTGATGTTCCGGTTAATTCAACTTCCTACACTGCAAACACTTTATTTGGCGCTGGTTCAATATTAGGGAATTCATTTGTGGTATATGCAAGCACCGGAAATTCAGTTACTGTAACCGGTTTAACTGCAAATACTAATTACTACGCAGCTGTTTTTGAATTTAATAATTGTCCTGCAAGCAATTATTTAACATCAATTTATCCTTCCGATTTCGATAAAACCATTTGCTCTGCCTCTCCCATTGCTTTTCAAGGATTTGAAGCTTCGGGCATGACTTGGGCAGGAACCTTTACTACTTCTGCAACAACAGGCGCAAGTGATAATCCCGCTAATCAAC
>DGQS01000054.1 GCA_002389785.1 Bacteroidetes bacterium UBA4408 | reverse complement strand
ATCAATCATTTGATAGAAGTGTATAAAATCATTTTGATCGTTGTTGCGCACCGAGTCGATGTATTGATTCATGAACTTTTCGGCGGTAACATACAATACTGTTTTATTGGGATGACGATTTTTAATTTCAATTCCGATTGCCTGAGCGAGGTGGGTTTTACCTAATCCAACTGCACTATATATAAGGAGTGGATTAAAGGAAGTGCCTCCCGGTTTTTCGGCAACAGCATATCCGGCCGAACGGGCTAAACGGTTACATTCACCTTCAACAAAATTTTCGAAGGAATAGTTTGCATTTAATTGCGATTGTACATCTACCTTTTTTAAGCCCGGTATGATAAATGGATTTCGAATTTCTTTATTGCTGATATCCAAAGGCATGGTAACCGGCGAATTAACCAGGGCTTTTTTATTGCTGGTTGGAATCTTAATAGAATACGGTTTTGCATTGGCGAATGAATTTTCCATTACAATACTATATTCTAATCGGCCTTCTGTACCTAATTCTTTTTTAACCGTTTTTTTGAGTAATGTAATGTAATGTTCTTCGAGCCATTCGTAAAAAAATTGACTGGGCACTTGAATGGTTAATACATTAGAAGTAAGCTTTAGCGGTTTAATTGGTTCGAACCAGGTTTTGAAACTTTGTGCACTTACGTTGTCTTTAATTATACTGAGACAATTTTCCCATACCTTTTCAAAACTTTTATCCATAATACTAATACTGTTTTTGGGTGATATAATGTGGTTTACTTAGTCAATTTTTCGAGTGGCTAAATTGCAATTAAAATTTGAGTGCGCAAATATTTTTTAATAAAAAAGTTTATAAAAATATTTCTTGGGTATTGACTTTTTCAAATTTTTAATTCTGTTGTGTTTTCAAGGGTTTTAAGCAATTTACTTTAGCACGTATTTCAGTTGGAATAAAAAAATATTTCACAAAAAAAATTTTTACTAAATTTTCAAATGGGTAGTTTGAATTCAAAAAAAAATTTATATCTGAGGATGAAATTCCGATAAATTTAAACTGCTTCCTTCTACCTTTTTCTTTTTTGAACTTCGTTCAACTACGAAGGTAATTTTTCCAAGTTTTATTCCTGCCCAGCCCACTTGTGCAACCAATACTTTTTTTCCATCACGGTTGCTGTATTCCATTGGTTTGTCCAAAAAAGTATGCGTATGTCCTCCAATTATTAAATCAATATTTCTTGATTCTTTTGCCAATACTACATCGCTTACTTTTTTACTTTCATAACTAAATCCCAAATGCGATAGGCAAATTACAATGTCGCAATGTTTTTCATTTTTAAGCAAGATACTCATTTCTGCGGCTTTAACCAAGGGATCCTGATAACGAGTATTTTCATACATGCGTTTGTCTACAAGTCCTTCCAGTTCAATTCCAATTCCAAAAACACCAATTCGAATTCCATCTTTTTCAAAAATTTTATAGGCTTGCGTTTTACCGTTCATTGCGGTATCGCTAAAATCATAGTTGGCACAAAGGAGCGGAAAACTCGCATTGTGCAATTGATTTACAATTCCTTTAATCCCATTATCGAAATCGTGGTTACCAATAGCACTTGCATCGTAACCCATTTTACTCATTAATTTTAATTCGAGCTCTCCTCCAAATTTATTGAAATAAGGTGTACCTTGATAAATATCACCGGCATCCAATAACAACACATTGGGTTCTTGATTTCGGATTTCTTCAATCAATGCCGCCCTTCGTGCAACTCCTCCCAAACCGGCATATTTAGGATCATTCATTGGAAATGGATCAACGTGGCTGTGTACATCGTTGGTATGAAGTATTACAATTTTTACCTGTTCTCGCTTTGCAAAAACTTCTGCCGGAAGCATAGATAAACTTGCAGCACCGATGCTTCCATACAGTGATTTTTTTAAAAAATCACGCCTATTTTTTATACGAAATTCTTCCATCTAACTGTGGTTTTAAGGTGTTCCCTTTTTTGTTTTCTTCTTGCATATATTCAATGATGCAATCTCTAATTTTATGGTGCAAAGTATCTACCTTTTCGGGCGATTTAAAAAAATACATTTTATCACCGCCATTCGATAAATAATCGGAAGTTACCACCCTGTAATTTTTTGTTTCATTAAATTCCTCACCGCCAATCATAACTTGTGGTGGTAACGAATCTTGCAATACAACTCGCGCTCCAGCAATTGGCATTCCTCGGCTGTTTGAAATAGCTTGAAACAGTTGCTTGGTTTTTTTTCCGGTAAGCGTTAGCACTACTAATTCATTTTCAAATGGCATCAACTCAAATACCTTGCTCATTAAAATTTCGCCTTTGGGCAAGGCTGAACGTAAACCACCGTTGTTCAACAAGCATAAATCCACCGGGGGAAGTTGTTGCTCTTTGCAATAATCATTTGCTTTTTTTAGTACCATGTCGCAAGTAATGTTTCCAAGTTTACCTTCCGGTAAATCTTTTTCCGCATTGCTTTCAGAAATAATCAAAACCTGATTCATTTCTTTATCCATGCTGCTTTTGTAAGGCTCAATAATTTTTTCTATTTCAACATTACTTTTTGAAGCAGTATTTAACTGAACTGACGATGGTTCAACTTTAGTTACTTTAGTGGGACTACTGCATGCAGTCAACAATAAAATCGATGCGCTAAATCGGAGTAATCGTGAGGTTTTTGTCATAGTAAAAATGCAGCTACTGTTCATTTTTGAGCCTTACAAGTTTAGCTATTTTTGAGCAAATTTGCTAAGATTATTATTTTTATTTTCGGTTGGATACTACCTTTCATTACTTTTATACACAACTATTATAGATCAAATTCTTTTACCATTAATTCAATCAGATGTTTACATCCACAACACAAATTCGCGTGCGTTATGCCGAAACCGATAAAATGGGTTATGTATATTACGGCAACTATGCTCAGTATTACGAAGTAGGCAGGGTAGAAGGCTTGCGCGATTTAGGTTTGAGTTATCGTACCATGGAAGAGGAAGGCATACTGTTGCCGGTGTTGGACTATCAGATAAAGTATTTTAAACCCGCCTATTACGACGATTTGCTGACCATTAGAACCACCATACTTGAATTAAAAGGAGCACGGATTTTTTTCGAATACGAAACACTCAATCAACAAGGTGAATTGCTTAATAAAGGTACTACTACTTTGGTTTTTGTTTCGGCAGCAACCAGCAAACCTTGTGCGCCTCCCGATTGGTTTATGCAAAAGTTGGATGCTCAAAAAGGATAGTTTCACTCAAAGTAAATTATCCTTCTTATTTTTTTGAACGCGGATGAAATTGCAAAATGGCATCGCGTAAATATTCCCTGTCTAAATGCGTATAAATTTCGGTTGTAGTTATACTCTCATGGCCTAACATATCTTGCACTGCACGTAAATCAGCACCTCCATCAATGAGGTGTGTAGCAAAGGAATGCCGAAAAGTGTGCGGGCTCACTTTTTTGGTCAAATTTATTTTAATCGCGAGTTGCTTAATAATCGTAAACACCATCACACGTGTTAGTTTTTTTCCTCGTTGATTTAAAAAGAGTGTATCGCTGTCGTTTTTATCAGGGTTTAGTTTTGAACGATAAAACTGAAGATATAGATCAATTTGTTTTAACGCAACTTTTCCAATGGGAATAATTCGCTCCTTGTTTCCCTTTCCAACTACTTTTAAAAATCCTTCTTTGGCAAATACATTTGAAATTTTAAGATTCACTAATTCACTTACGCGCAATCCTGAGCTGTAGAGTGTTTCGAGCATAGCTTTATTGCGTACACCTTCGTTTTTACTTAAGTCAATAGCTTCTATAATTCCATTTATTTCATCAATGCTCATCACTTCCGGAAGCTTTCTTCCCAATCGTGGTGCTTCCAATAATAAGGTGGGATCTTCATCCGTGATACTTTCTACCAATAAGTATTTATAAAATGATTTGATTCCCGAAATCACCCTTGCTTGTGTTCGCGCACTCATCCCAAGTTCGTTGGTCCAAACTAAAAATGCGCGTAAATGCTTTAATTGAACTTGTTTGGGCGAAAGATCCAACTTATCCGATTCAAGAAATTGTACAAACTTTTCCAAGTCGTGTACATAAGCTTCAATAGAATTGCCTGCCAGCGAACGTTCCAGTTTTAAATACGATTCGAATCCTTTGAGGTAACTTTTCCAGTTCACGATTTTAGCTTGGTGTTCAATTCAAATTTATTTTACAACAGCTGTATTTACAGATGCGATAAAAGTATATTTTTATACCAAATTAAGCCTTATGCATTTTGTAATTATTAATGGTCCAAATTTAAATTTGTTGGGCCAACGCGAAAAAGATATTTACGGAAGTCAAACTTTTGAAAGCTATTTTGAACAATTAAAAGCAGTTTTTCCGGAACATCGCATTGATTATTTTCAGAGCAATGTGGAGGGCGAGCTTATTAATTTTATCCAATCAGTTGGATTTTCTGCGGATGGTATTTTATTAAATGCAGGAGGTTATACACATACTTCTGTCGCTATTGGCGATGCTGTAAAAGCAATTACAACGCCGGTAGTAGAAGTTCACATAAGCAATATTTATGCCCGCGAATCCTTCCGGCATACTTCTTTTATTTCTCCCAATGCAAAGGGTTGTATTATTGGAATGGGACTCAATGGCTACCGCTTAGCGATTGAAAGCTTTTTATTATAGCCGAATTCCAATAACCATAACATCATCGGTTTGGTTTTTCTCGCCTTTCCAGGTTGCAAGATTTTTTTCGAGTGCAGCTTTTTGAAAAGTTCCTTCCAAGTGGCTAATCTCTAGCAGCAAATCAACAAAGCGCTTTTTCATAAACTTACGGTTTTCACCACCACCAAATTGATCAAGGTATCCGTCAGAAAACAAATAAATCATATCTTCCTTTTGGTACGAAAAACTATGGTTCTCAAATCGCTTATC
>DGQS01000258.1 GCA_002389785.1 Bacteroidetes bacterium UBA4408 | reverse complement strand
GAAAAAAAACCGTTTGGCTTCCGAGTGATAAGTGTATTTTAAAAAGTACTAAATTCTTTGAACCGAATTTTATTCAGCTCCTATTTTGTCTATGAAAAATAAAGACCGTGTAAATGTAGTGTATTCAACAAATCCTAATTTCAAGTACGAATCACTTGATAGTTCTGAGCCTGTAACGCTTGCTCCGGCCCAACAAAATTTAAAAATTTTTCTCGATAAAAAACAACGTGCAGGTAAATCGGTAACCCTTATAACCGGTTTTATTGGAACAAACGAAGATTTAACAGAATTGGGTAAAAAACTTAAATCAAAATGTGGTGTTGGGGGCACAGTTAAAGAGGGAGAAATATTGTTGCAGGGCGATTTTAGAGATAAAATTTTTGAACTCTTAACGAAGGAAGGATATAAGGTAAAAAAAGCTGGAGGATAATTTATTTATTTAGTACCTTATTATAAAGTGCTTCGTATTGAGGCAATATTTTTTCAATATCAAATTTCTTAGCTTGCTCAAATGCCTGCATTTTAAATTTTTTCAAGGTACTTTCATTTTCCAACATTGAAATTATTCTTGCAACCATTTGATTCACATCACCTACGTTACACAAATATCCTGAATATCCATCCATATTAACTTCGGGTAAACCACCGGTGTTAGTTGAAACTACGGGCACCTTGCTAGCCATTGCCTCCAAGGCAGCAAGACCAAAACTTTCAGTTTCTGAAGGCAAAATAAATACGTCTGCGATTGATAAAATTTGAATTGGATCAGTTACTTTTCCAAGCATGCGAATATCGTTGCAGGTATCGAGTTCTCTACATAATTTTTCGATGTTGGTGCGCTCAGGTCCATCTCCGATCATAATTAATTTTGAAGGGAATACTTTCCGCACCTTCTCAAACACATGCAGCACATCTTCCACGCGTTTTACCTTTCTAAAGTTTGAAATGTGCATCAAAATTTTTTCATCCTTGCCGGCAAACACGCTTCTGCTGCAATCAGCTTCATGCTTTTGGTAATCGGCAATTTTTACAAAATTCGGAATAACTTGAATTTCGCGGGTTACAGCAAAATGCTTATAGGTATCTTCTTTTAAACTTTCACTCACCGAGGTTACTGCATCGCTTTGATTAATGGCAAAAGTAATGACCGGTTCAAAGGATGCATCCTTACCAACCAGGGTTATATCGGTTCCATGCAAGGTGGTAATAAATGGAATATTAATTCCTTGAGACGCCAATATTTGTTTTGCCATGTATGCAGCCGAGGCATGTGGTATAGCATAATGCACATGTAGTAAATCAAGTTTCTCATACTTAACTACATCAACCAGTTTACTTGATAATACCAATTCGTAGGGTTGAAAATCGAATAACGGATAATCAGAAACTGCCACTTCGTGATAAAATATATTCTCCGAAATAAAATCCAAACGAACCGGTTGACTGTACGATATAAAATGAATTTGATGGCCTTTCAGTGCCAGTTCAATTCCTAGTTCTGTAGCCACTACACCACTACCGCCAAATGTGGGGTAACAAACAATTCCAATTTTCATACTTCTTAAAAAGTTGGTTTATGCGTGAAATTTAAATTTCAAAATTTAGAGACGGCTTTTGCTCCACTCGTTTTATTAGATATTAAAACTTGTGTGTTTGTTACATTTTCAAATCCTTACAATTTATTGATTTTCTTATAATAAATTGTATCTCGAGTTTTTATTTGTAAGAAATACTGACCGGGAGATAATTCAGAAATGTCTACTTTTTCCAATTCACTTCCATTCAACTCCAAACATTTATTTCCTAATAAATCATACAACACAAGTTGTTGAATAAGCTCTCCATTGTTTAATTTCACTCTAAAGAAATCATTCGTTGGATTGGGAAATAACAAACAATTGCTTGTATTGTTTTTCACTTCACTTACGCCGACTGCGTTGGGTAAAACTAAAAATTGTCCCATCATTCCATCGTCTTCATGCATTAAAATATGGCAATGAAACATATATGGTACGAGTGAATCTGCAAAATCAGTGAACTTTACAATAAACCGTAATGAATCTCCCGGAGGCACCAGTACTACATCTTTGCGGCCTAATTCGTTCATTAATGGAACATTTCCATTTCTATCGAGAATAAAAAACTGTACATCGTGCAAATGAAATGGATGAGCCACCATTGTTTCGTTAACTAATTTCCAAATTTCAATGTTATTTAACGGAATTTCATAATCAATGCGCATCATATTAAATGCACTGTCATTAAAATAAAATGGTCCATCCATAACCATCAAGCTATCGGCCGTAAAACGAATAGTACGAGTAACATTTGCTAATAATTCAGAGTATGGATTGTTATTGACCAAATTTAGGGGGACGGAATTAATTGCATTAGCTGTTGGTGGTCCCACCTTTATTTGCATTACATCAAAATCAATTCCGTTCAATGGACTGTCCATTGGAGGAAAACCGGGAGGCATGGGCATTGTTGGGCCACCTTGTATACCCATTGCCAATTCAGAGGCATAACTCTTTAATGAAATTGTTTGACCTTGCATTCCGTTTAAATCAAGCAAAAGTTCAGCACGTTCTCCCGGGGCTAATTGCACACGTGTTGTGGCAAAAGGTGCATCCAGTAATCCACCGTCGGAGGCTATTTGATAAAATTGTTTGTTGGCTGAAAATCCAAAATTAAAGCTTCTTTCTCCAGAGGCGTTGAGCAAACGCATGCGTACAATTTGAGCCGGGAAATTTCCAACCACGGTATCTCCATTATTTGATTTAGCCCCATTTACCAAAAGCGTACTATCTTGCATTCCTCTTGGCATAGCCTGATTTAACGTATCGTATTGCTGGCATTGAACGATGATTGGAATATCATCAATGCCATATCTTCGCGGTAATGCTAAACTAGATTCCAATGAATCTCTCACAATTATTAATCCGGCTGCTCCTTTTATGGCTTGTTGAGCAGTTTTCATATCCG
>DGQS01000012.1 GCA_002389785.1 Bacteroidetes bacterium UBA4408 | reverse complement strand
ATACCTCTCCTATTTTGAGCGCACAAAGATAATAAAATATATGGCTGCAAAAAAGCCCCGAACTTTGAGGTTCAGGGCTTATAAATGAAGATGTTGCGAGATTAATTGTATTGCTTTAAAAATTTATAAATCACCTTTTTACTTTCGCCACATTCGATGTAATAATTACCTGCAGGAAATAACTGGGTATTAACTTGTGTAACAAGCGAGTTAATTTTGCCCTTAAAAACAACAGATCCATTCATATTATAAACCACATAATTATTGCCAATCTCGGCAGGAGTAGTTTTAAAATTCACAACATTTTGAGCCGGGTTAGGATAAACTGTAATTTGTTCGTTGGTGCTAGTTTCCTTAACATCTGTAATGCTCGTAAATAAAGCATTAATTTCAGTGGTTGAAAGTTCACGATCCCAAATACCAATATCGTCTAAAGCTCCTTTGTAGTTGGCGCCGGTTGCGGTTAAACCTCTTCCAATATAAAATGGAATAGCAGCGGTGGTAGCTCCTGTATGCGTATAGGTTAGAGTATTTTGAAAAACTCCATTTTTGTAAATTTTCATAACCCCTGCGTTAAAGGTTGTAACGTAATGATCCCACACATTTAGTGTGTGTGCGCAAGAAAGAAAAAACCAAGATGATTGTTGTTTGTTGGTTCCAAAGGTAAAATTACTAGCACCTTGAATTAAGGTTATAAAGACACCCGAGGTATTTACACCACTCATCATTACAATACCAGCTGCTGTAACCTGAGTTTCCTTTTTCATCCAAAATGAATAGGTAAATGCACCAGTTGGAGAAAAGGTAAAACTTGGCGATGTAATTTGCATCGCACTGCTTATCCCATCAAAACTAGCAGCAGAAGAGGCATTACCATTTCTGTCAGCTACAAATGTTGCTCCGGAATTAGTAAGGTTATTGCCATTTCCGCTGAGATCGTTTGAATTGGAACCAAAACCCCACCAAGCCTGCAATCCGCTGGTAGGCACATAAGTTGGAACTTGGGCTTTTGCAAAACCGGTAGCAATCACAATTGAAACAAGGAAGAGTTTAATTTTTTTCATTTTTATGAAGAATAGTTAAAATTTACTTTACAAATGTGAAATTTTTTTTCCCAACTTGCTAAAGAAAAAATAGGGGTAAAAATCAACTAATTTATGAGCGAAAAATCGAACAATTCATTAGAAACCTGGAACAAAGTAGCAGCCGCTTATCACGATAAATTTAGCCAACTAAAATTGTATGATTCAAGTTATCTAAGTTTTTGCAAGGCTTTGGCTGCCGATAAGGTTAACTTGCTTGAAATAGGTTGTGGTCCCGGGACTATTACTAGTTACTTAGTGCAACATCGACCGGATTTTCAAATTTGTGCTATCGACGGAGCACCTGCTATGATTGAGTTAGCAAAAAAAACAATCCCTCAGGTTGAGTTTTTACTTATGGATTGTAGAGATTTAAGCAAACTTACCTTAAAATATGATGGAGTGATAAGTGGATTTTGTATTCCTTACTTAACTCAAGAAGAATGTAAGCAACTATTTTTTGACTGTTCAAATTTATTGACCCAAGGAGGTATTTTATACATAAGTGCAATTGAAGGGAGTTATGCTGACTCTAAAATAGAAACGAGCTCAGATGGTAAACATAGGATGATGGTATATTATTATGAAGAGGCATGGCTTGAAAAAGCACTGCTTGAAGTGAATATTGAAATTTTTCAAAGCATGCGAATTCCCTATTTAAAATCAACAGGAATTACAGAATCGCATTTAGTTTTGTTAGCCAAGAAGATCTAAAATCAGTTTATTTTTTATGACAGCATTCATGTTTGGTACTATCAGTTTTACTTAGTTTGGGACTTACATAGGGTACTCCTAAATTTAATCCTCTTAAAATAAGTAAAACAGCCATAACAGAAACGAAAAAAGGAACAGCTTTTCGAATTTTCGTTCTGAACGAAATTGAAATTTGATTGCTAATTAACGCTAAGCTAAACATTGCCGGAAGGGTGCCCAAACCAAACATTACCATGAATAAAGCCCCTTGCATTGCATCGCCAGAGGCTATCGCTCCAATTACACCAAGATAAACCAATCCACAAGGCAATAATCCATTGAGCAAGCCAATTAAAAATAGTGAGCGGTAGTTCTTTTGAGAAAATAGGTGTATGAATTTAGATTTTAATTTGCCAATTACTAGCATCATTTTACTTGTAAATTTAAAACGGCTCATGGCACTTTCGGGCAGTAACACCACAACTAAAATTAAAACCCCTAATAAGATTGAAACTGATTGTTGAAATCCAGCAATTACAAAGGACTTACCTAACAATCCAAAAACTACTCCGAATAAAGCATAGGTAAAACTTCTTCCAAAATTATACAACAAAGCACCTACAAAACGTGCCAATTTATTTGAGTTGCTTAACGGCAAGGCCAAAGCAATGGGACCGCACATTCCTATACAATGAAAGCTTCCAAGAAAACCCAAAGTAAACGCTGCGATAAAAAATTCCATACTAATTCATAAAAATTTGTTGCTCCTTGTAATACTTCTTGCCCTGTTGAGTAAAGCTAATTTGCATGGTATAAATTCCTCTTTCAAATTGTGCATTTTGAATTTGCTGAACCCCACTACTGTCTATTTTAAGGGTGGTGCTAAAATCAAGTTTTGAATTTGACGGTCTATAAAATTTAATGTTACCAGTTGCAGGAAATTCTTGCCAGCTTTTTGGATAACTTATGGTTATAGTATTGTTTTTTGCTAGATACTCTATCTGTCCTGAAATCAGATTCATGTTATTCATCTGATTAATTTTATCTTGAAACTTCAGTTCTTGTGCATAGTAATCCGGGCTCACTAAATCTACTTTTTCGGCACTTGATTTATATACCAAAAAACCAATCATACAAATGAACCCAATATAAAGAATGGCAATTTTTTTTCCCCAGTTCATAATTTACATTTTAACGTGAAATTGGACTTAAAAAACTAATTGAAATTGTTTTCATTTTTTTGTCGCCAGAATAGATTCCTACCTTATAATCGGCTTTTCTTTTTGTAATTTTTTCCTTGTCGATAAAAACAAAAAATTCACTGCTTATTTGAGACTCTTCTTTAACTATTAATTCTTTTCCAATGAGTTTAATTTCTCCTACATTGTCTTCCAGTTTAAGCGATATTGGAAAATCGTGGTGTGTTTTGTTTATTAATTTAATGTTGTACAAATTGCTAATTTTATTATCCGGTTGTTCTTGATATAACATTCCACGTGCTCGAATAATTGTAGCGTCCACATCGCTTCTGCTGGCAAGTAAAAAAACCTCCACTCCTATCAAAATAGTTAACACTGCTGTGTATGCTTTCATACGACCGGTGAAACGCAATTTTTGATTAGAAGCTATTCCATTTTCTCAATCGTATCGAATTAAATTTTTAGGTAGGCCAACACTTTCCATCATGTGGTTGCAAACATCAATACAGGCTGTACAATTCACACATTCCAGTTGGGTCCCATTTCGAATGTCAATACCTGTTGGACACACTTTTACGCATTGATGACAATCGATACAATCGCCCAGTGACCTTTTTTCGTTTTTATGAAATTTTCCACGTTGCTCGCCTCGTTTATAATCGTAAGCAACAACTACTGAATCTCTATCGAGCAATACACCTTGCAATCTGCCATAAGGGCAAACAACTAAGCAAACTTGTTCGCGAAAACGAACATATACACCATAAAATATTCCGGTAAAAGCAATGATTGCAATGAAGCCTCCCAGATGATTTTGTATTGGTTCGGTCATGATGTGAAATAATTTATCGATACCAATAATGTAGGACAAGAAGGTATTTGCAATTACAAATGAAGCGAGGAAAAAAAGTACATTCTTAGTGATTTTTTTTCTTATTTTCTCTTTCGTCCAGGGTCCGTTATTTAATTTTTTTTGATAGGAAGCATCGCCTTCAATCCAGTACTCTATTTTACGAAAAATCATTTCTAGGAAAATTGTTTGGGGACAAGCCCATCCACAAAAAACTCTTCCAAAAACAACTGTAAACAATGCTACAAACAGCACAAATATCATCATCCCTAAACCAAACAGGAAGAAATCCTGTGGCCAAAAAACCATGGTAAAAAGCACAAATTTTCCTTCCATAATATTGAAAAGAAAAAACGGATCACCATTGATTTTAATGAATGGAAGAGAAAAAAATATTACTAAATAAATATAGCTAGCGTAGGTGCGCAGCGTGTATAACTTCCCGAAAGGTTTTTGGGCGTATATCCATACACGTTTACCTTGTTTATCGATGGTGGCAATGGAGTCGCGAAAAGATTCATCGGACTCCATTTTTTTATTTTCCATATTAGTTGTTGGCTTTCTTCAAAGTATCTACTGCAATTTTAAGAGTGTCTATAGGAGTAGCAGCCTTAGCAGTTGTATCAGTACCGGTACTTTCAATATATAGTTCACCTTGTTTTTCTTTTTGATTTGGAGGATTGGTGCCGCGTAAAGATTTAATATAGGATGCTACACAACTAATTTGCATGGGTGATAAATCTTCTTTCCATGACTTCATCCCTTTATCTGGAAATCCATATTTAATTGTTTTAAAAATATCATTGATCTTACCTCCATGTATCCAATAGTCGTCGGTAAAATTAGGTCCTACTTGTCCTTCCCCGAACTTACCGTGACAAGCGAGGCAGTTGTTCATGTATATTTCTTGTCCTTTGTTCAAGCTCTCTTTGTCGCTCAAAAGTGTAACTGTATTTTCGTCCACTGATAATGCTGAGTTTTTCTGAAATTCGGCAATATCCGCGGCTGCCTGAGCCATTTCTTTGGTGTATTCAGCTCCTTGCAAATCGCCTGTTTTTAAAACATGGTAATTAATAAGGTAAATTCCTGCAAAAACGATGGTTAAATAAAACCCATATTTCCACCAAGGAGGAAGGTTATTATCGAGTTCCTGTATACCGTCATAATTGTGATCCAACAAAATATCTGCTTCATGTTCAATCGCTACAGAGGCATTAAACTTTTCCATTAAAGATGGTGCTTGCACTTTGCTTTCAGCTTGCACTGCTCTTTCTTCTGATTTCATATCGGAAATTCCTAAGAAAGACCTCACAAAAGATATTAGAAAAATAATGATGAAAATTTCGAAAGCTACTACTACGGATAAGGTATAAAACATGGTAGCACTTAGGCCTCCATAAGTAGTTGCAGCAATCGGTTCAGTTGTTTGTGCTGATGCAATGGTGGAGGATAGAAGCAACAGAATTACCATACTTGCAGCTTTTCCAATTCGTTTCTTTTTATCCATCATAATTTTTGCTGAACCTTTTACAACATCGGCCAACACTATAATTATTACAAGTAAAAAAACTATGATAAACGCAAACAAAATAAACAATGGATTTGAAAGTACACTCGAACCCGTTGATTCGTTTGCTGCAGTATTTTGCGCTATCAATGAACTGTTTGATAAGAAGAGTGTTCCCAGCACTCCCAGGAATTTTTTCATTCTTGAATTTTTTGGATTAATACCGGTAATAGTTCTCATAAACTTGTGTTATAAAGTTGTGTTAGATTCAGTAGACTCAAGGGGTATATTTTCGAGCGTAGTAATTTGAGATTTGCTCATTTTTACTACTACCACCGTGAGTAGAATAAAAAAGATGAAGAATATAAAGAGTGAAATCATTGGAAAAATGCTTACTCCTGCTATTGACTGAAGATAGTTGATGAATTTCATTTGTTGGTAGATTGGCTAGTAGGATTTGCTTTAATATCTTTACCAAGTCGTTGCAAATAAGCAATCATTGCTACAATTTCACGATTAGGCATAGTTTCAATTTTATCACGCTTTAGATTTTCAACAATTTCATTTTCTTGTTTTACTAAATCTGCATTTGCGATTTTATCATAGTCTTTTGGATAAGGCACTCCAAGCGTAATCATGGCTCGGATTTTTGCAGCAGTTGTTGAAGTATCCAATTCATTGTCGAGCATCCATTCGTAACTTGGCATAATAGATTGCTGGGCCATAGAACGAGGATCGAGCATGTGATTATAATGCCATGAATCGGGATACTTTCCTCCAAGTC
>DGQS01000252.1 GCA_002389785.1 Bacteroidetes bacterium UBA4408 | reverse complement strand
TCCTGTAAATTTAACCGGTGTTCCGGCAGGTGGTACATTTAGCGGACTTGGAATGATAGGAAACACATTTAATCCAAATGTGGTAGGAACAAACGGAGGAAGTTTAATAACCTATTCGTATAGTTCAGCCCCCAATTGTGCTGGACAAGAGATGTTGCCGATTATTGTCAATACTAATGATAATTGTGCCATACCTCAAAATGTAACGGTTTCACAAATAGCTAAAAAAACTGCAGTAATTTCGTGGAACTCTTCTGCGGCACCCTCTTTTAAAGTTCGTTATCGAAAAACCGGAACTACCACTTATTTGTATAAAAATATAAATTGGACTCCCTGCACCCCAACCTCCGTTCAACTCACCGGATTAACTAGCAATACCAATTATACAGTTGATGTTAAATCAGTTTGCGCTTCTGGCACAAATACGTATAGTAGTCCGGTTACATTTAAAACCCTAATTACCAATCCTGTGATTCCTACAACTGAATCAAGAACGATTGAAGACGAAAGTTATGAAGAATTGGAAGAGAATTCAACCACCATTTTTCCCAATCCTTTTGAAAATAGTTTAGAAATTATTTCAAACGAATTAATAGTAAATTCTACTGTTTCAATTAGAGATTATTCCGGTAGAGTAGTTTACGCTACAACAATACATGAAAGCATGGAAGCACTAAAAATAAACAGCTCTAATTGGAAGCAAGGAATATATTTTGTTGAATTAGCGAATCCCAGGAATCGCAACTATTTTAAAATAATAAAATACTAAACGATCTTCTTAAGTTAGAGCAGATGGATTATTCAACAATGGATTTTAGATAAACACAAGTAGTTCATTGAAATAAAATTTAATCTTGTGAATGCAAGGTTAATAAAATTACATCTGGTAGCGTTGGCAATACTTTCATTAAAAAGTTATGTTCAATCAACTGCACTTTTTAAGTTGGTGCTTCATACTAAATACGATTGCCAAAAGAGTTCCGCAAAAACAACTTAATTGATGTATTTAACTTAACCCCAGGTTTTTTATTTTTAGAATTCAATCAGCAAATACCATACTAGTAATGATTATGCTTACTTATAGATTATTTTATTCAAATTGTGATTTTGTTTAATTTTAAGTAATCGCTCTCGATTCAAAAGGTTTTATTCGTAATCAGTTTCTTCATAGACAAATAATTGTTTTTAGCTATTCAAAATCAAATTCGCTATTCTTAATTCATTAACTACTTTTGCACAAAACTATCAGCGTGCAAAAACCTATAAAAATGCTTGCCAAAACCTTAGCGGGATTGGAAGATGTTTTAGTTGAAGAACTGAAGTCTATTGGTGCCAATGAGATTGTAAAAGCCAATCGCGCAGTTGCCTTTGAAGGGGATTTAAAAACCTTGTATCAAAGCAATTATTTATGCCGCACCGCACTGCGAATATTGATTCCTATTTTTTCCTTTAAAGTGCGTAATCAAGAAGAGCTTTACAGCGAAATACAACGTATCGATTGGAGCAATTACATGAAACATACCGATACACTTGCTATTGATAGTGTGTCGAATGCAAACGATGCATTTACCAATACCATGTTTGTGAGCATGAAAGTAAAAGATGCTATAGCCGATCAGTTTAGAAATAAGTTTGGTGCACGACCATCGGTTGACACCGAGAATCCTACCATACGCATAAACATTCACATTTTTAAACACGATTGCACGGTTAGTTTAGATAGTTCAGGCAGTTCTTTGCACAAGCGTGGATACCGCATCGATAGTAACAAAGCTCCCTTAAACGAAGTGTTGGGTGCAGGACTTATTTTGCTGAGCGGATGGGATAAGGAAAGCAATTTTATTGATCCCATGTGCGGCTCAGGTACTTTGCTCACCGAAGCATGCATGATTGCTAAAAATATTCCTCCCGGATTTTTTCGCAAAGAGTTTAGTTTTCAAAAATGGCAAGGTACCTATGGTTTTGATAAAACGCTTTGGGATAACATTGTTGCTACAGCTAAACAAAATATTCAACCATTAAAAGCGAAAATATTTGGTTCCGATAGTGCTAAAGCCAGTGTATTTATTACCAAAGACAACCTGAAATCGGCAGGAGTAAGAGAAGATATAACTGTTCAAAATCAATTGTTTCAAGATACTACAGCACCCGAAGGAGGCGGAGTTGTTTTGATGAATCCACCCTATGGCGAACGCATGGATAAAGACGATGTAACCGTACTTTATAAAAGTATTGGCGACACATTAAAAGCAAAATACCAAGGTTACGATGCATGGATAATTTCGAGTAATCGTGAAGCAGTTAATTCTATTGGCTTAAAAGCCTCTCGTCGCATTGCTATTTTTAATGGTCCGCTTGAATGCAGATTTATAAAATATGAAATGTATAGAGGCACAAAAAAAATAAGACCCGATAAAGAAAATACAGACCTTACCTCTTAAATTCAATGTCTTTACGTTTCAATCAAAAATTAAAATCATCTTTGTTTACTCTTAACAAGTAGGTATGAAAAAAATTGCAATTTTTACATCCGGTGGCGATTCTCCCGGAATGA
>DGQS01000168.1 GCA_002389785.1 Bacteroidetes bacterium UBA4408 | reverse complement strand
TTGGATTTCCATCGGCACGCTTGCTAAAATTTCGGTTGAAAGAAGTAATGATGGAATTTTTTTCTTGCTTTTCAGCACCGTGTCGAGCCCATTGCCCAATGCATGGTCCACAAGCATTTGCTAAAACAACACCTCCCATTTTTGCAAAAGTTCCTAAGTAGCCATCACGTTCAACTGTAAAGCGCACTTGTTCACTTCCGGGAGTAATGGTATATTCTGATTTTGCTTTTAATCCTTTATCAATTGCTTGTTGAGCAAGAGAAGCAGCGCGTGATATATCTTCGTAAGATGAGTTAGTGCAAGAACCAATTAAACCTACCGATAATTGTTGTGGCCAGTTGTTTTCTTTCACTGCAGCAGCGAATTTGCTGATAGGCCATGCTAAATCGGGAGTAAACGGACCATTAATATGTGGCTCAAGTGTAGTTAAATCGATTTCTATTACTTGATCAAAATAGTTCGCCGGATTTTGGTACACTTCTTTATCACCGCGAAGGTGCTCAGCCACAGCATCAGCAGCAGCTGCTACATCGGCACGACCGGTACCACTCAGGTAGTCGCTCATTTTTTTATCGTAACAGAATATTGAAGTGGTAGCTCCAATTTCGGCGCCCATGTTGCAAATTGTTCCCTTGCCTGTGCACGACAAACTATCTGCACCTTCTCCAAAATATTCAACAATGGCATCGGTACCACCTTTCACGGTAAGAATTCCGGCTACCTTTAAAATCACGTCTTTTGCTGAGGTCCAACCGTTTAGTTTACCGGTTAATTTTACGCCTATCAATTTCGGAAATTTTAACTCCCAAGGTAATCCTGCCATTACATCGCATGCATCGGCACCCCCAACTCCAATAGCAACCATACCTAAACCGCCGGCATTCACTGTGTGCGAATCGGTACCTATCATCATACCACCCGGGAAAGCATAGTTTTCTAAAACTACCTGGTGAATAATTCCTGCACCGGGTTTCCAAAAACCTATGCCATACTTGTTTGAAACGGATGCTAAAAAATCGAATACTTCTTTGCTCTTATCTACAGCAGCAGCCAAATCTTTTGCCGCGCCATCTTTTGCTTGAATAAGGTGATCGCAATGCACGGTGCTGGGAACTGCTACTTTTGGCCGTCCCGCTTGCATAAATTGCAACAAGGCCATTTGTGCAGTAGCATCTTGCATGGCTACTCTATCGGGATTAAAATCAACATAAGATTTGCCCCTTTCAAATACAGTAGTTGCATTGCCTTCGGTTAAGTGTGCATACAATATTTTTTCAGTGAGCGTTAACGGACGACCTACCACTTTGCGGGCAGCTTCTACTTTACCGCCCAACTGAGCGTAAAGGTTTTTAATCATTTCGATATCAAAAGCCATTTTATGAAATTAGTTAAATGAATATTTGTAGTAAATGTTTGTTGCTAATTAGTTGAAAACAGAAGATACTAGTTACATAAACCAGTAATTGGGTGCAAGGTACAAATTGCCCTCTTTTTTAGAAAGAGAAAATTGAAAAAAGATGTTTAAATAGTTGCAACAGTATGAAAATACAGGCTTTTTACTCGAGTAACAATTTTAATTTTTTAAATGCAAGCTGGTTGGCCGGTGTATTAACCGAGGAAAAAACTTTTCGCTTTTCCTTATTGGTAAGGTGCCAGCTTAAGGAAATGTTATCCCAATATTGATTATACAGCACAAAATCAATAACATCAATTTTTCCCTTGTACCAGGAGCCGGCATAATTCAGCAGATCGCTTTGATTAAAGTCCTGCACATGAAATAAGTTTCCATACAAGCTTCCTACCGGTTCTTCAATGGATTGTAAGATAGTTTTTGGAGGATTGGGTTCGACTGTGAAATTTTTATCGCGGTCGCGAATTTGTAGGATAATAACTCCGCTGGTATTTTCTTCAATCCATTGATGAAAGGTGTATAAAAACTGTATGCTGGTTTCTTTACCAAAATTATCGCGAACACCGGCATCCATAACTTCCATGGCAGGCTTGCTGGGTAATGATACCGTTGGCAATATATAAGGAAATGTAGCACTCATGCGCAGTGCACTTGTAAACAATACATTGCTGGCTTCTTGTTGGTGAAAATAGCGTGAAAATTCAATGGCCGGTGGAACGTTACTTACCGCTATATTACTTGATTTGCGCGATTGAGTAAGGTAAGAAACAGGAAGCGGTGAAATAATTAATTTGCGGCCATCGTTAATAATAGTTGGACTAAGCACCATCATTGGAATTTCGGCATTTTTTTCAGGAAGGTAATAGTCGTGTAATTTTTTAGCAAGAATGTAATTGGTGTTTTCATTCAGTTTGCGTTCAAATGCAAATGCCCGGTCGCGACCGTATTTATAACGTCCTTCGGTTACACTCTGTAATGGGAAAAACCAATCGTTGACAGCCATACTCAAGGCAATTGGATTGAGCAAATCTTTTGAAATGTTGTTACGAAGTTGAGGATGATGAATATTTTTTAACTGCTGCTTTTTATTCATCAGCATTAACTCTCTTAAGTAGGCAGCTCCAATTATTCCACCCGAAGCCCCTGTAATTAACTGTGTATGTCGAAGCAATTCACCATGAAGCATGCTATCGGCATATTGAAGCGAATAAAATGTCCACAAGGTTGAACGTAAGCCACCACCACTCGTATTTATCAGAATAAGCTTAGGTTTTCGCTTTAACATACGACTGTTGGCTGAGTTTTTAATTCGCCAGTTATTAAGCACCTCCAAGGTAAATGCGATATCTTGTTTTTTTTGTGTGCTCAGGGTGTCGTAAGAACGTATTTTAGCATTACTGAATTCGGCTTCAGGTGCATTGTAATTCATGTTGTACGCCTTGTTTCTGTTTTTAAAGAAGTCGAATTGGTATAAAAAATTGATGGTGATAATAAGTACTACAAAAACGGTGGTACTCCAAGCTCTAAACCAGTTGTATAAAGCAGAATTAACCATCAGATACATGGTAAAAAGGAGCATCAAACTGGCACCGGCAGGGATATTAAAAAAATCAATGTCTCTAAAAAATCCAATCGTTAATAAGCTTACAATAGCCACCAATTCAAAGGTTGCAGCATTTTTATGATTTTGTTTTAATACCCGAAGCAAGGTGCGTTTTTCATAACTGTCGATGTCTTGTACTTTTTTTAGTTTGAAAAAATTGCTCAAGTACAATTGCACATGAATGTCTTTTTCAATTTTATAATTCATGGCATCCCACTTTTTTTTGCGGGCTAAAAATGCTTTATTGAGTGCTTTAAAGGAAGGATCGAGCACTTGTTCGGTTTCAATTCCAAACATTTTATACACATCTTTATTGGTGGTAAAAAAATAGGATAAGGATAAAAACAGAAATAAAAGTAAACCACCTAAAAACCCTGCTATATCAAAAAACACTTGCGATTTTTCAACAAATTGATCGCTGCGTTGGAAGGTGTAAATTTGATAGAGATAAGTGATTAAAAAGAGCAGCGGAATAATGGAATTATTTAAGCAATATTTCATGAAAGGGTTTTTCAGCGTTCCTAAAAAAGGAAAATGAAATCCGTTGATGATGTAACTTGAAATATTAAAGGCCATTATAAATCCACCCGTTGCAAAGCCAACTATAAAATAGGAGAGGGCGTTCACCTGGTCAAAATACTCGGGATTTAAAAACAGGTAAGGAATGCCATATCGAGGAGCTATGCTTTTGGTAATAAGTCCAAAAACTAAGGTCCAAAATACCAAGAGTACATGGTTACGTTTAAACAATAAAATCAGTAGTTGCACCGGAAAAAAGTACAGGACGGTTCTCACCTTTTGACTTTTGAGAATAAATAATCTCATGTGCTTAACTGATGTTAGTAAATCAGATTTTACTGATTTAGTTTATTTTTTCATGAACAATTTTCAAAATTGCACTTTCTGCTTCAAGTGTTTTTTGTTCAATTATTTTTCCTTTCTCAATGATAGCTGCAGTATAGGCTTTATCGTTGAGGCCACTGGCATTAATTCGCACATTTAAAAATGCTCCCATCACTGCCGAGCGAGCGCACAGAGCGCCAACGCCTGCATCCGTTACCGAATTAGGGTTACCTTCGGCACACATCGCTTTGCAAATATCCAATGCTGCATAACTCAACTCCATAACTTTAAAAGGAACTTCAATTGCATATTTGGTAGCGTCTTGAATAGCTTGTGTGCGCGATTTTTTTTCTTCTTCAGTTCCTTTAGGTAGTGAAAATGCGGCCATAATTTTATTGAAGGCTGCAGTATCTTCGTCAACTAGTTTCAGTAAATCGTTTTTTAATGCTTCTCCTTTTACCGCCCAGTTCGAAAATTCTTCCCAGCGTTCATCCCAACCGGGTTTGTGAGCTGATAAATTAGCAACCATGGTTGCAAGCGACACGCCCAATGCTGCCATGTAAGCCGAAATAGAACCACCTCCCGGAGCCGGACTTTCACTGGCTGTTTCATTCGCAAAATCAACCAAGTTCATGGAAACTAATTTGGACTCGGATTTATTTTTAAGCAAGTATTCAATGATGCGGTCTTCCGGATTAAAGGGAGCTAACTCATCGAGACCCATTGATTTTACAGCTATTTTAATGAGTTCTTTTTCAGAAACACCAAGTGAACGTTGTTGTTTTTGCAAGAAGTATTTACCTGCATCCAGCATGGCTTTTAGTGGAATTAATCCAACTAATTCGGAACCGGTTACTCGAATACCACGTTCATTTGCTTTTTTGCATACCTCATCAAAAGCAATGTGTACCGGAGTTATATTAATGTTGGTAAGGTTCATGGAGATTTGAGCTACCCCGTATTCTTCAATAAACCAGCCGATTGCTTTTACTGATTTTAATGTTCCCGGAATGTTTACCGGTTTACCCGCTTGGTCGGTTACAATTTTTCCGGTAACCGGATTGCCTTCTCGTTTCACACGTCCTGCTTCTCGCACATCAAATGCAATGGCATTTGCTCTTCGCGTTGAGGTGGTGTTTAAATTAATGTTGTAAGCCACTA
>DGQS01000201.1 GCA_002389785.1 Bacteroidetes bacterium UBA4408 | reverse complement strand
TTTTACACGATATTGCAAAACCACATACCAAGCGTTTTGAAGAAGGGCACGGCTGGACTTTTCATGGTCACGAGGACAAAGGTTCACGCATGGTTCCTAAAATTTTTGCAGAGCTTAAATTACCACTCAATGAAAAAATGAATTATGTGCAAAAACTTGTATTGCTTCACCTTCGCCCAATTGTGCTTGCAAAGAGCATTGTTACCGATTCGGCAGTGCGACGTTTACTCTTTGATGCCGGAGACGATATTGATGATTTAATGTTGCTCTGTGATGCGGATATTACATCTAAGAATCCTTCAAAAGTTAGCCGCTACAAAGCAAACTATGAACTCGTCCGACAAAAGCTAAAGGAAGTTGAAGAAAAGGATCACCTGCGCAATTGGCAACCTCCCATTACCGGGGAAGATATAATGAAGACATTTAACATTAAGCCTTCTATTGAAATCGGTGTAATAAAAAATGCAATACGTGATGCTATCCTTGATGGTGATTTAGCAAATAATTATGAAGATGCTTACAAATTTATGTTGGAAAAAGGAAAGGAGATTGGACTCACAATTGAAATCGATAACTGATTTAATTTCTGTTCATTGTATGTTTACAGCCGTTTTGAGTAGAAAATTTCGATGATAATGTTTGAGTTTGTTGAATATTAATTCTATTTTCACAGTACAAATTAAGAGCTAGAAATTTAGTTTAATTAAGAATTATCCGATGGCAGCAGTATACAGATTTAGAGTTTCGTTTGAAGACCATACAGACATTTATAGAGATATCGAAATCCTTTCCAGTCAAAGCTTTTACGATTTACATGAAGCTATTCAACAAGCAATTGGATTTGATGCTAGTAAGAATGCTACTTTTTACATCAGCAATGATTACTGGAGAAGGGAAAAGGAAGTTCCATTGCAAATAACGCGTGAATCTGAGGACAAAAAAGGAAAATCCAAATCCCAAAAAACTTATCTCTGTGATTTCATTGATGATCCGCATCAAAAGCTAATTTATTATTTCGATTTCGATAAAGTAGAAAATGCTGCTTGGATATTTACTGTTGAGCTTATAAAATTAACTCCGGAAGATGCTACAGTTTTATACCCACGTACAGTAAAGACGGTAGGTGTGGCGATTCGACAGTATAAAGTTCAAAAGTTTGCTCCTTCAAATTCTGAGGAGGATGAAGATGAAAAACCAAAATCAAAATCAAAGAAAATTCAAGTTGAAAAAATTTTTGATGAAGACGAGTTTACCGGAGCGGCAGTTTTGAAAGATGACGATGATTTGGCGGATGGTTTTGGTGAAGAAGGAGAAGATGAATTAGAGGACGAAACCAGCTTTGATGATAGCGAGAAAACAGATGGGGAAGATGAAGATGATATGTTAGAAGATAGCCCCGAAGATGAGTTTGAACAACTCGATGAAAACATGGAAGAGTAATTTCTTTCACACGAATGCAACCTACACTTTTGCTTGTTTGTGGACCTACAGCAGTTGGAAAAACTGCTCTGGCAATTGAATTGGCAAAAAAATACAATACCGAAATAATTTCTTCCGATTCGCGGCAAATTTATCGAGAGATGAATATTGGAACAGCCCGACCCACTGCAGAAGAAATGTATCAGGTACCACATCATTTAATTGGTCATGTTTCCATCCATCAAAATTATACTGTTGCAGATTTTGAAAAAGAGGCACATCAGGTAGCGCATAAATTATTTCAAAAGCACAATTTGCTTATCATGGTTGGTGGCAGTGGTTTGTATTGCGATGCTTTTTGCAATGGATTGGATGAATTGCCGGAATCACAACCTGAAGTCAAAAGCCAATTGATGCTTTTAATGCAACAAGAAGGTATTAGCTCCTTGCAAAAAAAATTAGAGGAACTCGATCCGGAGTATTATCAACTAATAGATAAAAATAATCCGCATCGTTTAATTCGGGCAATTGAAGTTTGTTTGTTAAGCGGGAAAAAGTTTTCAGAATTAAGAAGTGGTGCTAAAAGGAAAAATAATTTTCGAATTATTAAAATAGGACTACAGTTAGAACGTTCTGAATTATACGAACGAATTAATTCGCGTGTTTTAAAAATGATGGAGTCGGGATTGCTTAAAGAGGCTAAATCACTGGAGCCATTTAAACATTTGAAAGCATTAAAAACAGTAGGTTATTCTGAATTATTCGATTGTTTTGAAAATAAGATGAGTTTAGAAAATGCTGTTCAACTCATACAACAAAACACCAGAAGATATGCGAAAAGGCAGTTAACCTGGTTTCGAAAAGACAACGAAATTAATTGGATAAATAATTCAAACAGCAAAGCCGGTATTCACCAAATTGATGAACTACTAGCCTAATTCACCTTGCAATCACGTGCTGCGATAATGTTACGTTTTTCTTTATTTTGTACAAAGCAAACAATTGAAAAGTTTTTGAAATTTTTCTTAGTAGCATAATTGATATTGTACTTTCCTTTAAGCAAGCCAGTTTCAACAGTTTCTAAGTGCCGAACAACACTGAAGTGTTCAAGCATTTTACCTTCGTTAGCACCTGAGGTAATCTTGCTTACAGGTAATTTTTTTTCGAGTAAGGCAAGGTAAAAAACACAATTTGAAGGAAGTGAATTTAATTCGTACTCAAGCTGCAAAGTCAACGAATCGAGTCGTATAGCTTTTAAATTTTGAATAATTATTTCGGGTGTTTGTGCAAGCCCTTGTGCAATTAGAAAATCCGCCGTTTGTTTCTGAGTTCCAATAAATTCAGCTTTCCCATTTACAACCATTTGTGGAGTATACGTACTGCCACCCGGAAAAAATCGTGCGTAGTAATCTTGTCGGTCATTGAATAGCTTTTTTGCATAGGGATCTTTCCAACCCATATCATCCCAATAATTTACATGCATATTTAAAATGTAAATTGCCTTACCGGTTTTTTCAGCTTCGGCCTGAAGTGCATTCACCAATCTATCGGCAGCAGGCGAATTAGCACAACCTTCGGAGGTAAATAGTTCAACAACCGCAAAGCCTTTTTCTTTTGTATTCGCAACCGGTTCAAGAGGAAGTATTAGGAAGTAAATAATCGTTAAATAAAGCAAAGGTTGTTTACTTATCTTGTAAATATTTTTCATTTTTGAAGTTGGATGAACAATTTAATGGTACATATTATTAATACAATTGTAGAGATACAAAGCTAACTAGTTGGTAAGTTATATTTCCGAATAAAACTAATAACTAATTTTGTTTCTGTTGTATGAAAAGCTATTTCTGAATTAGTGTAAAAAAAACATTTGATATTCAACTACAAATAAATGAAAAGAAATCTACTTGTAATGCTGATGATATGCGCTTTCGCTCAGCAACAGTCATTTGCTCAAACCGATACCTTGAGGCTTCTTTCCTTCGAAAATACGCTGTCATTTGATTTTCCTGTTGAACACAGCGATCAAAGTTATGATTTGCGTCGATTGATGGAAGGGCGTTACAATGGTGTAATTTACTCTTTTTTTATATCAGATGAATACAATTATACACGTATTATGAATGGACTTGAGTTAGACAGTTTATACACTATCATTATTGGAAACACGCTTCAAGTATATGCCAACGATGTGGTGGAACACGATACTTACAACATGAATTTCGGTGATTTAAGAGGTAAGTTTATGCAAGTAACATCTACAAGTAAAAGCAATCCTTATGTTGCCGAATACTACCTGATGTGTGTAAGCGGAAGAATTTTTATTTTATCAGCAACCTACTTAGCCAATTATACAGAAGCCCAAATTAAGCAAGCAAAAAATTTAGGAAACACCATAAAATTTAATGAAAAACTGGGCTATTTGCAACAAATGAATCGTTTCTGATTTATACAATCAAGGAGCTTTTTCCGCGTTTAATAAACTTACCATATCCCTTGCTTACTTTGGTTTCGCCCTTATCAACAGCTATTTGACCGCGTAACAAAATACATTCACATTTTCCGGTTAGTTCTTTCCCTTCATACGCACTATAGTCAACATTCATGTGATGTGCCTTTGCGCTGAGGGTATGTTTTTTTAAAGGATCAAACACTACCAAATCTGCATCACTTCCAATTCCTATAGTTCCCTTGCGGGGATACATCCCAAAAATTTTTGCAGCATTGGTGCTGCTTACTTCAACAAATTTATTGAGCGATATTTTTCCTTTTGATACACCTTCGCTAAACAATAGTTCCATGCGGTGTTCGATAGCCGGATGCCCATTGGGTATTTTGCTGAAATCATTGAGTCCCATTTTTTTCTGCTCCCACATAAACGGACAGTGGTCGGTAGCTACCACATTTACAGTTCCCTGATTAATGCCTGCCCATAAACTTTCTTGATCTTTTAATTCGCGCAGGGGAGGGCTCATCACATATTTGGCTCCATCAAAATTTTGTTGATACAAGCTGGCATCTAATACTAAATATTGAATACAGGTTTCAACAAAAACACGCTGATTTCGTTTCGCAGCATCTCTAACCTGATTTAAAGCTCCTTCACAAGTCATGTGCACTACATAAGCGGGAACACCTGTGTGATATGCCATGTCGGCAAACCTTCCGGTAGCTTCCGATTCAGTAATTTCAGGTTGAGATAAGTAGTGAAACAATGGTTCCATTTTGCCTTCGCTTTTGTGCTTTGCAATTAAAAAATCAATCATATCGCCATTTGTGGCATGCACGGTTACCAATCCCCCACATTTTTTTACTTCATTCATCAAGCCCACCATTTGACGGTCGTCAATCATTAATGCGCCTTTGTAAGCCATAAAGGTTTTAAATGAAGTGATTCCTTCTTCCTCCACCAGTTGTACAATTTCTTTTTTAGTTTCTTCATTAAAATCGGTTACGGCCATGTGAAAGGAATAATCTCCAAATGCATTCCCATTACTTCTACCTTGCCATTCACCCAATGCATGATGCAACGACTTTCCTTGTGTTTGTAAAATAAAATCAATAACCATGGTAGTACCTCCATGCAAGGCGGCATTGGTTCCAGTACTATAATCATCGCTCGAAAAAGTACCCATAAAAGGCATATCCAAATGCACATGCGGATCAATACCGCCAGGAAAAATCAATTTTCCACTTGCATCAATTTGCGTATCGGCTTTCAGGTTTAAATTTTTACCAATACAGGTTATTTGTTCTCCTTCAATAAAAATATCAGCAACATAATCTTCAGAAGCAGTTATGATTCGGCCGTTTTTAAGTAGTATGCTCATTGGTCAAAATTTTGTGTTATAAACTTAGTAAGAAAAATCAGTTGAATAGTTTAAATCAGTGCTTTGATTTCTTATTAATCCACCCCAATATCCTCATTCCAAAGTTCCGGTTTTTCTTGGATAAAATCACGCATCATTTTTTTACATTCTTCCAAATCTAAATCAATTACCTCTACACCATGTGCTTGCATAAATTCTTTAGCACCACTAAAGGTTTCTGATTCGCCGGCATATACTTTTTTTATTCCAAATTGTACTACTGCGCCAGCGCATAAATAACAGGGCATCAAAGTCGAATACAAGGTAGTTCCTCGATAGGATCCAATTCTTCCTGCATTTCTTAAACAATCAATTTCGGCATGCGTTACCGGATCAGCATCCTGAACACGCTTATTATGCCCACGACCAACAATTTTTCCATCCTTTACCAACACCGAACCGATTGGAATTCCACCTTCTTGTATTCCTTGTTGTGCCTCGGCAATAGCCAGTTTCATAAATTCATCCATGCTTATTTTCCTTTCATTAATAATCCGTAAATACATCCAGCTACAATGAATCCTACAAACCACGCATAATTGTATAAATGTGAAACCCATTCACCAAAAACACTTACATCAATTACTTTAATGGTAACCAAAAATCCGGGAATATTTGGAACAATAGCCAAAATTAAAGCGATGATAGCTTTTGGGTTGATTCCACTCCGGTAATAATATTCGCCGTGTTGTTGATAAAGCAAATTTACTTGCAATTGTTGTTTGCGAATAAAATAATAATCCACAATCATGATTCCTCCAATGGGTCCTAATAAACTTGAATAACCTATTAACCATGTAAAAATATATCCGTTGGGATCGGCAATCAATTTCCATGGAAATATCAATATTCCAATGATTCCGGTAATATATCCGCCGGTTCTGAAATTGATTTTCGCTGGTGATAAATTAGCAAAATCGTTTGCCGGACTCACAATGTTAGCAGCAATATTGGTAGCTAAAGTTGAAATTGCAACGGCAATCATGGCGAAACTTACCAATAGTTTACTTTCAAATTTTCCGGCTACCTCCAATGGATCCCAAATGGTTTCACCATATACAATTACGGTTGCAGAAGTTACCACCACACCAATAAATGCAAATAAAGTCATACTCGGAGCCAAGCCAATGCTCTGTCCAATTATTTGAGCGCGCTGACTTTTTGCATAGCGAGTGAAGTCAGGTATGTTTAAGGAAAGTGTTGCCCAAAATCCCACCATACCGGTTAATGCAGGAAAAAAGAATTTCCAAAACTCAGCGGAGTTTGTAAACTTGCTGGGTTGCGATAAAATGGGTCCAAGTCCGTGTCCTGCATTAATTGCCCAAAACAATAGAGCAAGAGCGGCAGCAGGCAAAAAGAATGCTTTGAAAACCAATAATTTTTTAATGCTGTCAACACCTAAGTAAACCACGTACATATTTAACAACCAAAATAAAATAAAAGTTATCGCGGGTCCGGTTTGTAATCCAAAAGAAGTTGGAAAAATAGAAGGTAAATTTTCGAGCACTGGAAACCACAGTTTCAACATCAAGTAAATGGCATAACCGCCAATCCAGGTTTGAATTCCAAACCAGCCACAGGCAACTATGGCACGTAAAATGGCAGGAATATTCGCTCCTTTCACACCAAAACTTGCACGAGCAAAAACAGGAAAAGGTATTCCGAATTTTGCACCTGCATGTCCATTCAAAATCATTGGAATTAACACGATGGCATTCCCTAAAAAAATGGTTAAAATAGCTTCCCACCAATTCATACCTCCTTCAATAAGCGAACTTGCCAGCATGTAGGTAGGAATACACAAACTCATACTAATCCACAATGCTGCGTAATTCCAGGTATTCCAGGTGCGATTGGTGCCGATGATCGGTGCTAAATCTTCACTGTAAAGCGCAGGGTCCTTTTCGCTATCATCCATCAATTGTGAGGTTTTATTCATACCTGTAGTTTATAAAACGAAATGTAGAAATAAAAATTCATATTCTGAATATACTAAACCAAAACTACTTCAATTAAACGAAGCTTACATTTATGTATGCAAAAAGATCGAAGTTGAAAATTTCGGTTTAACCGTTCAAAATTTAATTTAATAAGCTTCAGGTATCCAAGTCTTTTCACCGCGTTTCATGCGTTCAATTTTTGTGCGATAAATCTGTTGTTCGTAAGCACTTTTGGTTGCGAATAACACTGCCTTGTTTTCCAATTCTATGGCTTTAGTTAAGTCACCCATTTTATACATAATTCCGGCATAGGTATCGTACCAGGCAGCAAAAGAATTATCAAGGGTGATACAATTTTCCATAATCGTAGCAGCCAACATTAAATCCTCTTTTTTATCGGCATACATAAAATAATTCCAACCAAAATTATTTATTCGTGCAGCAATTTTGCTTGCTTCATCTTTATTTTTAACACTTATTTTTTTTGAATAATTAGCGCGACAATACCCATTCATTTTTTGAAAATAGCTTTGTAGCTCCTTTGTTTCTAAATAATAATTTAGTTCAAACTCTATATTCTCGGCTTGTCTAAACTGCCTTGGTAACTCTGAATTAAGTTGTAACACTTTTTGTAAAAGAGTTTCATCTTTGCTTGAAATGGCGGCTTGCAAAGTGCTTTGCAGTGAAGAGTAAAAAAATCCTGATAAGTAAGTAGTATCAACAGATGCTATTTTACGGATAAGCTCGTGCTGTTTTAAAAAATAGGAGTAGGTCTCTTTACCTGATAAAACGATGGGGCCGGTACGTAACCATTTTCGAAGAAGCGTTGAGTCTGTTTCAACTGTATGATTGGAACAAGTTGCAAAATAACGATCCATAGCCTCTAAAGGCATGGTATTTCCTGATAAATTACAAAAGTGTAACAAGGATCGGATGTTATTCAAATCAGTTTTATTCGCCAAATAAGTGCTTAAAGCAGTTGCATATCCATTGGGATTTGTATTTAATTGCAATGCATTTTCGGCATATTCAATAAATAGATTTTTTGGAAGTACACCTTCAAATTTTGAAAGCAAGGAACCATCAGCTGTTATGAAAATGCCGGTTGGATAGCCACCTACTTTATAAAGCGAAAAAATCTGTTTGCCTTCTTCCTTCTCAGCATCAACCTTTAAATTAATGAACCATGAATTAAATTTCTCCCCAACTTCCTTATCCGTAAAAACAGTTTTTTCAAACTGTTTGCAAGGGATGCACCAAACGGCATAAACATCCATAAAAATGGGCTTTCCGCTTTGTTTAGCTAAGGCCTTTGCTGCTTCAAAACCAAGCGGTTTAAAGTCTATTGCAAGCGGTATTGATTCGCCTTCAGCAAAATGACACTTGTGAAACAAAAGAAAAAGAATAGTGATTAAAATGGTAGCGCTGCGCATTGGTTTAAAATAAAAACCCGATAGTAATTAACGTACTATCGGGTTGTTCTTAATCTTTTTTACGACTAAACTTAAGCGATTTCAACATCCAATCGGGTAGGGGCTTATTTTGATCGCGTTTAGAAACATCTAAATACCAGCCTATTTTTTTTAGAATGGGAATTCGATAAGTCTCAACAAATTCAATTAATGTTCCGTCCGGATCTTCAATATAGCTAAAATGACCAGCAGCTTCTCCCATGTCAAACGATGTATTGCTATCGATGGTAAACGGATAACCATGAGCAGCAAAGTTTTTCTCTAACTCTTTCATATCCCGCACATCAAAACTAAAATGAATAAATCCTGCATCGCCCCAATAGCGGTTCTCAAAAATCTTTCGCGCTTTTCGATCAATTACCTGCACCAATTCAATTTGACTGGAACCTAACAAACGACTAAAAGTTCCTGAATTTTCTACCGATCTTTTAAGTAAAACCCTTCGGTACGTGTTAGCCCCACCCGGAAGGCCTTTCCAATCTTCAAACACTCCGCTGGCGTCGTACATAACTTTATCATAACCTAACAATTCACCGTAAAACTTCATCGATTGTTCCATATTACTCACGCCAATTTGTGCTCCGCAAACGCCTCCGGTTAGGTGCTTTTCTTTGCGAAACCATTCAGTACCCGGAACAACCTGGAAAATATTTCCAAAATAATCCTTTACTAAGAAGTAGGGATTTCCTCCCGGATCTTTTTTCAATCCACCTACAAGATCTAATTTTTGTTGTTGCATTAGTTCAAAGGTGGCAGCAACATCTTTACTTTTAATACGGGTAATGAATATTCCATAATCACCCAATTGTAATTCAAATGTGGCAGGATTAGTAGGCCTACTAGTAAATTGCCAAATTTCCAGGCCACTTCCACCTTGTAAATTAATGGCCATTATCGCACTTCGGGCGTGCACTTCGCCACCGGTATACCGTGTCATTAATTTCGCTTCGGCACTATCCTGAAAAACAGGAATATCCATTCCAAAATTTCGGCGATAAAATTCCCAGGCCTTTTGAACATCGGGTATTCCAACGCCTACTTGCTGCACTCCAATGATGTTTTGTTTCATGTTTGTATGGTATTACAGTGTTATATTTTGTAGTTACAATTATTCAATTTTTTGCTTACTCATTATCCAGGTAAAAATAGAAGGAAAAAAACGTTTCAAATACACGGGAATTATTTCTTTACCACCTATTAAGAGTTCTTCTTTTTCTTTCATCAATCCGGCTATAATTTTTTTGGCACACAGTTCAGGCGACATCCCATTTTTAAATGCTTCATCTACTTTATTAAATGCTTCTCCGTTTTTTGTCAACGCATGTAGCGATAAATTTGTGCGAATTTTACCGGGACAAATTAATGAAACTTTAATGTTGTGCTTCATCACTTCCAAACGAAGCGATTCAAAAAATCCATGTAAGGCATGTTTGGATGCTGCGTAAGCTGAGCGCAAAAAGAAACCATATTTTCCGGCTACACTGCTGGTAATTACTAAATAACCGCTGTTTTGTGCAATCATCATTGGCAATACACTTTTGGTTAGGGCAACGGTTGAAAAATAATTTATTTCCATTATTTTTCGATCAATGTCAAGTGCAGTTTCATTGGCATATGAACGTTGACTAACTCCGCCGTTATTTATAAGCACATCTATTCTTCCAAAAGCTGCTTGTGCTTGTGCAGCATATCCATGTAGCAAGGTAGCATCGGATAAATCAAAAGGAAGTAACACAATTTTTGTAGCATCTACAGCGCAGCTCTTTTTTACTCGTTCAAGTTCGTTTAACCTGCGTGCACTTAGAATTAAGCTGCAATTTAATTTTGCAAACTCATAGGCCAAAGCTTCACCTATACCCGAGCTGGCGCCTGTAATCCAAACTACTTTGTTTGAAAATGGATGCATTAGCGAATTGCTTTTCTAATCTTTATTAGTTGTTTCAATAAGGTTTCGAGCTTGTTAAGCGGAAGCATATTAGCGCCATCTGACAAGGCCTTTGAAGGATCGGGGTGAGTTTCAATAAAAATACCATCCGCACCCACAGCGATACCTGCTTTAGCTATGGTGGCAATCAATTCGGGTTTTCCGCCGGTAACGCCACTGCTTTGATTAGGTTGTTGCAGAGAATGAGTAATGTCTAAAACGACCGGTACATTATTTTTTTGCATTTCAGGAATACCGCGAAAATCAACAATCATATCTTGGTATCCAAACATAGCCCCTCGTTCAGTTAGCCAAACTTTATCATTGCCCGACTGGCGCACTTTTTCAACGCCAAACTTCATGGATTCGGGTGCTAAAAATTGCCCCTTTTTAATGTTCACTGTTTTACCGGTTTTTGCGGCTGCTACTAATAAATCGGTTTGTCGGCACAAAAAGGCAGGTATTTGCAACACATCAACATACTTTGCAGCTAAGCTTGCCTCTTCCGCAGTATGTATATCGGTAAGTGTTGGAACTTTTAATTGTTGACCTACTTTGGCAATGAGTTCAAGTGCTTTTTCATCGCCAATTCCTGTAAAAGAATCTAAGCGTGAGCGATTTGCCTTTCGGTAGGATGCTTTAAAAATATACGGAATTTGTAATTCGTTACAAAGTGATTTTACCGTAGTTGCAATTTCAAAAACAATTGCTTCTGTTTCTACCACACAAGGACCGGCAATTAAAAAGAAGTTATCGGAGTTAATGTGTTGAATATTTGGAAGATGCTTTATCATAAAGGAATAGCGAAGGTTTATCGGGTGTGAAATTGAAGCGAATGTAGCAAAAATTCTATTATCGTTTTATTTTGCTGTCTGTCGAAATCGCAGTTTCGTTATCGAATTTTTCGTATTTTTGCAGTACCATTTAATTCGTTCAAAATAGTGGATTATTATTAGCATGAAATTACTTACCAAACGCTTTTTTGTTTCCTGGATTATGTCGGCAATAATTATGTTTTCATTGTCGTACCTCTGGCACGGAGTTTTTTTAAACGATTTTTCCAGACTTAACTATCCCAAACAAGTATTTTTTGTAATTGCAATTATGGTATACCTGATTATTTCAATGGGTATTGCCATCGTTTATTCCCATCACCGACTTGATAGCATAGCTTCTTTAAAAAAGCAACCATTAAGAAAGGGCTTACTGGTAGGTGTAGCCTTTGGTTTTTCGCTTTACATGATAACTTTGGTAATAGGCGTTTCTTTTACCCGCACCATGACTTTAGGTAACATTATGTTTGACTGTGCCTGGCAAATGCTCGAACAGGGAGTTGGTGGTGTAGTTGTAGGATTTGCCAGTGTGTTAGTTTCTAGCGAACACTTGTTTGATGAGGTGTAAACTCCTTACCAACTAATTTGAGCTAATCGCTTTTTTCCTGTTTCAAATTCTTGTACCATATCTTCAATAATCGTCGCTGCCGGCTTGATAGTAGAGATGTTTCCAGAAATTTGACCAATTTCCAACTCACCTTCCTTCATATCTCCTTCAAACATTCCTTTTTTAGCGCGTGCTCTACCTAGGATTGTTTTCAATTCTTCAACACTTGCACATCGATCATAAGCTTGTGCAAGTTCATTGTAAAAGTCGTTTTTGAGCAAACGTACAGGGGTAATTTCCTTTAAGGTTAAAATGGTTGAACCTTCTTTTGCATCAATAACGGCTTGTTTAAAATTTGGGTGAGCTGAAGATTCTTCAGAAGTTACAAACCTGCTTCCTACTTGTACACCATCCGCACCCAAAGCCATTGCAGCTAGCATGGCACTACCCGAAGCTATTCCTCCGGCAGCAATCACCGGTATTTTTACAGCCTCACGAATAATCGGTATCAAACAAAGCGTGGTAGTTTCTTCTCGACCATTGTGTCCGCCGGCTTCAAACCCTTCTGCCACGATTGCGTCTACTCCGGCATCTTCGGCTTTTTTTGCAAATTTGGTATTTGATACTACATGCACAACAGTAATTCCGGCTTGTTTTAATAACGCAGTCCAAGTACCTGGATTGCCTGCAGATGTAAAAACTATTTTCACTCCTGAATCCATTATTATTTTCATGTGGGCTTCAATGTTGGGGTAAAGTAAAGGCACATTCACACCAAATGGCTTTGTTGTGTTTGCTTTGCATTTATCTATTTGTTCTTTAAGTACCTCCGGATACATCGAACCTGCTCCAAGCAAGCCTAATCCTCCGGCATTACTCACTGCCGAAGCAAGCCGCCAGCCGCTACACCAGATCATTCCGCCCTGTACAATCGGATACTTAATTTTCAATAAATTTGTTAGCACATTTTTGTTCATATTTTTAAGTGTAAATTTTTAGTAGAAATAGCTGATAAGACTTTTTTTTTAAGATTAATTTTATATTTTTGTCAAAATTCGATTAAACTAGAAAAAGCAAATTAAAATAATAATTTCAGAAATGCGTAAAATTATACTTATTGCTCTTGTTATTTCAATTCCTTCCCTTGTGTTTGGGCAATATAAGAAGGAAGTTGGGATTATGCTTGGTGGTGCTTCCTATTTGGGCGAAATTGGCGGAAAGGAAAAGACCCGCAGAGATTTTGTGATGGATACGAAATTGAGTCAAACGCGCACCAATGAAGGAATTTATTTCCGTTACAAAGTAAAGCCTAAGATTTTTGTAACCGGTACTTTTAATCATTTGATTATTCGAGGAGCTGATACACTTTCCTTAAATCCTGCCCGTAACGGAAGAAGATTGGATTTTAAAAATAACATCATTGAATTAGGAGTTTTAGGAGAATATGTTTTCTATCAAAATAATGGAATGAAAGGTCGTGGTGGTCGTGGCAGCAGAGGAGGAGGACGTGGTGGTTCGAAACGAGATTTTAGAGCATATGTTACCGGTGGAATTGCATGGTTTCATCACAATCCAAAAGGAACGGATGCGAATGGAGATTGGGTAAAATTACAACCACTGGGAACAGAAGGTCAAGGTACAACCGGAAAAGCTGCCAAATACAAATTATCTGGTTTTGCAATTCGATTAGGTGCAGGTGCGAGTTATACACTTAACCGAACTTATCGTATTGGAATCGAATTAGGATGGAGAACAACCTTTACAGATTACCTTGATGATGTGAGTACAGTGTATGTTAATCCTGAAAGATTCGAGAAACCTGCAGGAGATAAAACTTCAGCAAGTTATTTGCAAAAAGTTTATTTTTATGATAAAAGCGATAAACGTCCGGACGATGATCCCAATCGCAGTGAAGTTGCTGCAAACGGTAAAAACTACGGTTACGATGCTGAAAGAGCTGCAAAAGCAGGAGATGAAAAAGCAGGTGAACAAAAACGTGGCGATGATACACACAACGATTCATACATGTTGCTACAACTTAAACTTGGATATGTACTAAAAGGTAAAAGTAAATACTACCGAAGCAAATCAAGCTATGTATCTCGTAGCAAGTACAAAAAACGAAGAGTACGAGCTAAGTTTTAATTGATTAAACAAACAAATTGAAGGCTGCATTTTCACCAATGCAGCTTTTTTTATGCCTTTTTTTATGCCTTGTGAGATTTGTAGTTTTACTAGATTCAGGTTATTAATTATCAAGGTATAAAGATAAATTTCTTGCCCACCTTACTTGTGAATTAGCTGCATAAGCCATCTTCCAAGTAATTGTTAAAGCTTCTATGTTAAGCTATAAATAGAATAATTGCCTGTAATTAAGTAAAGATCAATACCCGAACAGTTCAACTCGATATTATAAGGCAAAAAAAAGCCTGCAAATTTTAACTTGCAGGCTGTTCATTTTTTTCTAGAAAGATTAGGAATTAAGCATTACCGGCATAACTAGCATAAGTATATCTTCTTCCTTATTTTCATTCTCGGCAGGTAAAAGTATACCTGCACGATTCGGTGCCGACATTTCAATAATTACATTATCGCTTTCGAGGTTACTTAGCATTTCTAACAAGAACTTAGAATTAAATCCTATTTCCATATCTTCTCCAACATAGCTACAAGTTAAGCGATCATTCGCAGCATTGTTGTAATCGTAATCTTCAGCTGAAATACTTAATTCGCTACCGGTAATTTTTAATCGAACTTGATTCGTTGATTTGTTAGCGAATAAAGCTACACGCCCAATTGAATTAAGCAAAGCTACTCGGTCAATGGTTAGTTTATTAGGATTAGTTTTTGGAATAACAGCTTCGTAGTTCGGATATTTTCCATCAATTAATCGACAAATTAAATTAATGCCGTTAAAGCTGAAAGATGCATTGGTATTGTTATACACCATGGTAACCTCGGTATCTTCAGCTGCCAAAATTCCTTTAATAAGGTTCAGCGGTTTTTTGGGTAAAATAAACGAGGCAGCAGTTTTGGGTGCTTTGTAATCGCTGCGTGTATAGCGCACCAATTTGTGAGCATCAGTTGCAACAAACAAAATATTTTGTTCACTCAGTTGGCAAAAAACACCACTCATAGTAGGGCGCAAATCATCGTTACCTGCAGCAAAAATAGTTTTGTTGATGGCATTTGCAATGACATGCGAATTAATTTTGATGGTACTTGGCTTGGCAATAGAAGGTACTTTTGGAAATTCATTTCCATCGAATCCGGTTAATCGGTATTTTCCTTCTCCTGCAGATATTTCAATGGCAAAAGTTTTATCGTCAATTGAAAATGAAAGTGGAGTTTCGGGTAGTTTTTTCAACATATCCATCAACATTTTGGCAGGAACCGCAATGTTTCCGCTTTCTTCCGATTTAATGGCAATTTTGGTATTCATCGTGGTTTCCAAATCGGATGCTGAAACCGTCATCTCTCCCTTCTCAATTTCAAATAAAAAATTATCTAAAATAGGCAGCGAATTGCTTGAGTTTAATACTCCACCAATGTGTTGAAGGTGCTTCATTAAAGTCAAACTCGATACTATAAATTTCTCACGTTGTTTTTAAGTTTATTAGTTAAGTGGCAAATATAAATGATTGGCAACATTTACAGAGAAGCTGGCTTGTTGAGTTATTACATTTTTTCAACAAATTATCGCTCAAAATAGGTAAGGGGTTTGAGCAATTTATCAAATACATAATATTGCAAGGTAAATAAATCAGGTTCAGCATCAATAGCACCGTAAAAGCGGTCTAAGTCATACGGAAGCTGATTGCCTTTTTCATCCAATTGCCCATTACGTCCTTTCCTAGGATAAGTCTTAATATGCGTTGTTTTGCCATGTACATCTTTCACCCATATTTCATGCAATAGAGGTAATGCCAAAGTTGAATCCTTGGTTTTTGGATCCATTTTATTGGCAATATTATCGAAAGAAATTTCTTTAATATCAAGCAAATAAGCCTTTACTGCGTTTTCGTCAAAATTAACAGCCTTGCCGGTTTTAAGCGACTTCACCTCAAAACTAACAGCTTTTGAATTCGTTGCATCAGGAAGAATGTTTAACTCAAAGGATAAATCTGTATTTTTTGGATAGTTTATTTTAATAGAAGCTAAATCCAATGGGTTTGATGGGAATAAATAATTGCTTCTCCATAAATTTTCCTCTAAAAAGTAGCGGGTCGTCAAATAACCTTCAAATCCATGAATCCACATGGCATAAGGTACCGATGAATTTTCAAGAATCATGTAGGTACCATAAAAATCGAGTGTTGGACCACCTACATAATACGTCTTGGTTAATTCATTGTTTTGATAAATTTCAACCTTAACCGATTCTGTTGCCAATCTTTTTACAACTGTATTAAAAGCAGTTTTTGGTACAGTTTGCTTTACAGTGATACCATAAATTGTTTCAAGTAAGGTGTTGATAGCAGAAGATTTTGCTTTGAATTTTTCATTTACTTTCCACTCGCCCGTATTTACTCTTGTGAGGGTAACTTTTTTACCGGATCTATCAGCCATAAAAATCTTAGTAATTGTGGCAGTATCTTTCACAGCAAAATTACTGAGTTCTTTCTTTAGGGTGTTGGTTTTAGAACCACTTTTAAAATAATACAATCCTGCTGCAAGCAACAGTATTACTAAAATTCCTATGTAAATACTTTTATTTCTCATTATTTTTCTAACATCTAAAGGGGCTCAAATATATTAAAAACAAAATTCTTAAACCTTTAATTATAGTATAACTCAGAAGGTGCTTACTTTTTTTTAACAAATTAACATGGCTAAGCAAAATAGTATATCTTTAAATAAAATTTAATCATCAAACCATGCAACTACTATCTGCGATTACACTCATTCTTATTCTTGCAATTTTGTTTTTGTCGTTTGTAACCATACAACAGGGTACAATAGGCGTTGTGACCATTTTTGGAAAATACCGACGGATACTCGGACCAGGTTTAAATATGAAAATTCCGTTCGTGGAAGTAATTAATAAACGTGTAACGATTCAAAATCGCTCGGTTGAACTAGAGTTTCAAGCAACTACTATTGATCAGGCGAATGTTTATTTTAAAGCCATGTTGCTTTATGCTGTGCTGAATCAAAATGAAGAAACCATCAAAAATGTTGCATTCAAATTTTTAGATGAACGCAATTTGATGCAGGCATTAATACGCACTGTTGAAGGAAGTATACGCGGTTTTGTCGCAACTAAAAAACAATCAGAAGTACTTTC
>DGQS01000200.1 GCA_002389785.1 Bacteroidetes bacterium UBA4408 | reverse complement strand
AATGTATAATAGCACACCATCTTGAAATGATTCAAATTCCATGGTAGCTTTATCTGTTTCAATATCGGCAAGCAAGTGTCCCGATGTTACTACATCACCCACTTTTTTATGCCATTTGCTAACCACGCCCTCTGTCATGGTATCACTAAGTTTCGGCATTTTAACTACTTCAGCCATTTTTATTTTATATTTTAAAAAGGTATTGTTTGACTTGCTATCAATTCATCAATAAAAAAGAATACATACTGTTTTTGCAGCTGGCAATTAATCCATGATATAAGGATAATCGTCTTGAGTATATACATCTTTGTAAAGTTCAGAAATATCCGGGAAAGGTGATTCTTCTGCAAACTGAACCGATTCATCAACCAATCCTTTCACTTTATCATCAATCGCGGCTATTTCTTTTTCAGTAGCCCATTTGTTTTTTTGGATGGTTGCCAATACTTGTTCAATTGGGTCTTTTGCTTTGTATTCTTCTACTTCTTCCTTGGTGCGATAGTTTGCCGGATCGCTCATGGAATGTCCCTTGTAACGATAGGTTTTCATTTCAAGTAAGGTTGGACCATCTCCTCTTAATGCGCGTTCGTATGCTTCAAATGTAGCATCTGCAACAGCTTCACAACTCATACCATCAACCGGAAAAGAAGGCATGTCATAACCCGAACCAATTTTATATAAATCGTGCACATTACTGGTTCGTTCAACCGAAGTTCCCATGGCGTAGTTATTGTTTTCAATTACAAAAATTACCGGTAATTTCCACAACATTGCCATGTTAAAAGCTTCATGCAAAGCACCCTGACGAACCGCACCATCACCCATGTAACAAAAGGTAATATTTTTTGTTCCGTTAAATTTTTCCGCAAAAGCAATTCCTGCACCTAAAGGTATTTGCCCTCCAACTATGCCGTGTCCACCAAAAAAGCGGTGTTCTCTGCTAAACATGTGCATACTTCCACCTTTACCTTTACTGCAACCGGTAGCTTTTGCCATCAACTCTGCCATCACATATTTTGGATGCATGCCTTTAGCCAAAGGATGTGCATGATCGCGGTAAGCCGAAATTAAATTGTCGTCCTTTTTTATAACCGCCATAGCACCGGCTAAAATGGCTTCTTGTCCGATGTATAAATGACAAAAACCTTTTATTTTTTGTTGGATATACAATTGGCTCGATTTTTCTTCAAACTTTCGCATCAACTGCATGCTTTCATACCACATCAGGTAAGTTTCTTTCCCATATTTGCTTGTTGATTTGCTACTTTTTTTTGCTAGCGTCTTTTCCATTTCAATCGTTTTTCGGTAGTTTTAAGAATGCGAATTTAATATAAAATAGATTAACCCAAAGGCTTCTTTTGCTGTAGTAGTAATCAATGGTACATTTAGTTAGAGAGTTGATTGCAAGAGCTAACTAAATGTAATTAAATTGACTTTAACTGTTGATAAGATCTAAGATATAGGTGAATTTGATATTTTACTATGAATGCTTCGTTAAACAGTTGAAAATATTATTTCAATGAATCCGAACTAAACAATAGTGGCAAGGTTGATTTCACACTTTCCAGCATCCAAATTTCATCGCAATCGGCACACAACAGTAATTTAATATCCGACCTTGATTTTGTTTCATATTCACTCATTACTTGACGGCACGAACCACAAGGAGTTATAGGAGAATCAATGCGTGCATTTTTCGAAAAAGCGGTTACTGCCATGGTCTTAATCTTCACACCCGGATAATTGGAACCTGCTGCAAAAATGGCAACCCGCTCAGCACAAATACCCGATGGATAGGCTGCATTCTCCTGATTATTACCTTTTACTATTACACCGTTTTCGAGTAATACTGCTGCTCCAACATTAAAATGTGAGTAGGGAGCATAGGCTCCTTTTGCAGCTTCTTTCGCCTGTTCTATAAGGTTTTGATCCTCGCTGCTTAATTCCTTTATAGAGGCAAAAACCCGAACGTTGGTTTCAACTTTAAATGTTTTCATTCGATAAAATTAGAAAAATATTTAGTTTAAAGTTAGGGAGATATAGATTCTGCTTCAATTTTAAACCTTTTTATAGAGAAGTGTTCAAACGCACAATGAGAATAAAAAAATTGCAGGTCGATTAAATTATTCATTTCAAACGAAGGAATTTTTTTGTTGAATCGTCAAATGTGTAAAATCGCAGAATTTATTAATTTCACAACTTTTATTAAAATCCTGAAGATTAACAAATTGTTATTTTTTTTAAAAAGTTTACTAGCTCAATTTTTTACTAACCCCAAACTAAAAAGCACAAATTTTAAATCATGAGAAAATTACTTGCATGTTCACTAATCCTTTTGTTAGAGGGAATAATTAATTCTACAACTGCGCAACAATGGCCGGGTTATACCCTTTATGCAACCATGAATAGTACCTCTACCTATTTAATTGATACCAATGGAACAACTTTTAAGTCATGGACAGGTTTAACTCGTCAAACGGGTTATTCATCTTACATGCTTCCCGGTGGAGTTTTGCTTCGAACTGTAAAAGCTAGCGGTGTTTCTTTTACCGGTGGACCCATCTGTGGCGAAATTCAAAAAGTTGATTGGAACGGAAATATTATTTGGGATTACATTTATTCCACCTCCAACTATGTTACGCATCATGATATATGCCCTATGCCCAATGGAAATATATTGGTGATTGCCTACGAGCGAAAAACAGCTGCTCAAGTTGCGGCCGCTGGTTGCAGTGCATTTAGTGGCGAAATGTGGCCCGATAAAATAGTTGAAATTCAACCAACCGGAGCTACCACCGGTACTGTAGTATGGGAATGGCACGCCTGGGATCACCTCATGCAAAATACCAATTCAAGTGCTGCAAATTATCAAAGTTCTTTGGTAAACCATCCCGAATTGTTTAACATCAATTACAATGCTTCAAAAGATTGGATGCACATGAATGGCTTGGATTATAACGATAGCCTGGATCAAATAGCATTTAGTTGCCACAATTTGCATGAAGTGTATATTATTGATCATAGCACAACCACAGCTGAAGCTGCAGGACATACCGGTGGTAATTCAGGTAAAGGTGGAGATTTGTTGTACCGATGGGGAAACCCGGCTGCTTACGGCGCTTCCGGAACTAAAATATTAAATGTTGTACACGATGCCCATTGGATTCCGAAAGGAAGCCCGAATGCAGGACGTCTTGCATGTTTTAATAATGGCGGACAAACGAGCCCTTCACAAAAATCCTGTGTTGACCAAATAATATTGCCTTACAATGGCTATAGCTATACCGTTAATGCAGGCGCTGCATTTAGTCCGGCTAGCTATACTTCACGCATTGTAACCAGCGGATATAGCAGCAACATGGGTAGTTCCAATCAATTTCCCAATGGAAATACCTTAATTTGTGTAGCTACTACCGGTTTAATTTATGAAGTAAATGCTGCAGGTACAACACTTTGGTCTAAGACAATTGCAGGCTCCGTTCCACAAGCGCATCGGTATTCAACCTGTTACATCACCGGCCCACCGGCTACGCCGGTTGTTTCACAAATTGGCGATACCTTGTATTCTACATCCTCAACCAGCTATCAATGGTATACCAACGGTGCGCCGATTGCGGGAGCAACCAATCAAAACTATGTTCCATCTCAGGCCGGTTTATATCAGGTAGTTATAACTAATGCGAACGGTTGTGATTCAGATACCTCCTTCTCCTTCAATTTTGTTCCAACCGGTATTTTTGATGAAACTCATGCCGATGATTTCACTGTTTTTCCTAATCCTACGAGTGGTTCAATTACTATAGATCTGAGCAATTATTCTGCAACTAATTTTGTAGTTCAAGTATATAATTCATTAGGTGAATTGGTGTTGAATAAAAAAAATACATCAACACTTGATTTGTCTTTCGTTTCAAATGGAATGTATACCATGTTACTACAAAGAGAAAATCAACCCACACTTACAAAACGAATCAGTGTTTTAAAATAATTTTTTAAAATCTACTATACATTAAAAACAATTGTCCACAATGAAAAAAATATTATCCTTATTTCTGCTTGTAGCAATAAGCTTTGTTGCACAAGCTAAAAAAGTAAAATTTGCAGTCGATATGGATACCTTTGCAATAAGTCCAAATGGAGTTCATGTTACCGGCGATTTTCAAGCATTAGCAGGCTATCCGGGAGGCGATTGGACTTCTAATGAAACAGTATGTGCTCAAGAAGGAGCGACTACCATTTATAGCGTTGTGGTAGATATACCTGCCTTTGCAAAGTATGAATATAAATTTGTAAACGGCGATCAGTTTTATGAAGTTGAATTTGTTCCGATTGAATCACGTGTAGGGTACGATTTTAACGACAATCGCTGGATTTGGGTAGATTCGCTCGGAAACGATACCACCTTTGTAGGAGCAATAAAATTCGCCGGAAATGCTCCCGCCGGATTAAACCTTGTTCGGTTTTTAGTAAACCTTACCAATGAAGCTGTTATTTCTACACTTCCGCATGTATACGGTAATTTTCAAAACTGGAATCCTCTTAGTACCAGCTTGTATAGTTTTGGTGATAGTGTTTATGAAATTATTGCCTATGTGCCATCGGGGAATTATGAATATAAATTCATCAATGGAAGTACCTTGAGCTTAGCCGAAACTGTACCCTTTTCATGCAATGTGAATGGAAGTAGGGGAGTAACGGTGAGTAAGGATACAGTTTTAGATATATTTTGCTTTGCAACATGCAATTCATGTAATCCACTGGCAGTGGTTCATACAAATACAAATAGCAACGTAAAAATGTACCCCAATCCAATGCACAATATGCTCACCATACAATTGCCCGATAATTTTAAAGCATATACCATTTTGATAACTGACATTGCTGGACGTGAAATTCAGTCTTATACTGCATCCAATAATTTAATAATTCAAAATAGTTCAATGCATAGAGGAATGTATTTGGTGAAAATTTTAGATGACAAAAAAATATATTCTACAGAAAAATTACTGGTTGAGTAATATTTGAAACACTGTATTAATTCAATATTCAATAGTTGAAAAACGAAGCAGTATTAGTCCATATTGCTTCGTTTTCACTTTATTACAAGTTAATGAAAAATTATTGCCTTCAAAGAATTCATTTTTTCAGCCTTTTGCTTTTCCTCACTGGGATTAAGACAGTAAAAGCACAACTCAATTTTTACGATGTTTCAACACTCGAAAAAATTGAAATAAATTTTGCTCAACCCAATTGGGATTACATGATGGATACTGCTAAAAGCGGATCTGGTGAATATATAATGGCCGCAACAGTGAGCATTAATGGCAGCACCTACGACAGTGTTGGTGTGAAGTATAAAGGAAACAGCTCTTATGATTCAACCTATAAAAAGAATCCACTTCACATCGCGCTTGATGAATTCAAAAGCCAGAGTTATCAGGGATTTACGGATATTAAATTAGGAAACGGATATGCCGACCCTTCGCAAATACGTGAAGTCTTAGCTTATCAAATTTTGCAAAACTACATGGATTGCCCAAACGCAAATTTTGCCCAAGTATACATCAACGGCGTATATTATGGCATATATTCAAATGCCGAAAGTATCAATAAGGATTTTTGTTCGGAGCATTTTTATTCGTCCGATAATACTTTTATAAAATGTAATCCAATTGTTATTCCGGGACCAACAACCAAAAGTAATTTACGTTTCAAACCCAATCTCGACAGTAGCGCATATTTTAACTTTTATGAAATTAAATCTGATAATGGATGGAATGAATTAGTCGCTCTCTGTGATTCAGTAACCAATCATGCTTCAACTAGTTCAACGAGTTTAGATATGGATAAAACTATTTGGATGCTTGCCTTTGACAATGTGCTGGTAAACCTCGATAGTTATTTGGGCGTTTTTGCTCAAAATTATTACCTCTATAAAGACAATAACAATATTTACAATCCTATTATTTGGGATTTAAATATGGCATTTGGCGGATTTCCTTTCGTTGGAAGCGGAGCTACAGGCATGGGTAGTTTAACAGTTGCAAACATGCAGCAATTATCTCCGCTCATTCATGCCGCCGACTCTTATTGGCCTTTAATAAATGCCATTCAAAATAATCCTACCTATAAGCGCATGTATATTGCTCACATGCGCACCATTGTGAATGAATTTTTTTCAAACAATGCTTATCTAAACTTGGCACAACAGCTTCAAAGTAGCATCGATACTGCATTAGTGAATGATACGAATAATTTTTACTCCTATACACAATTTCAAAACGCACTTACCACCAATTATTTTGTAGGCAGTTATACGGTTCCCGGAATTTCAAATCTGATGAGTGCACGTACAAGTTATTTGCAATCAACCGCCGAATTTTTAGCGAGTACCCCAAGTATTACTTCGGTGACTGTATCTAACACAGCTCCCAATTTAAATAGCCCGGTTACAATTACTGCAAACGTTACAAACACACTTAGTAACTCAGTGTTTATTGGTATTCAAACCGATTACACACATAAATTTATACGTTATCAGATGTACGACGATGGTTTACACAACGATGGATTAGCGAATGACAATGTTTATGGCTATGTACATACCATGAATTCTGTTCAAATCCAATATTACATATATGCTGAAAATGCATCTGCCGGAATTTTTTCACCCGAAAGAGCTGAACATGAATTTTATTCCTTGCAAATTGCTTTGCAAACTCCGGTGGTTGGACAAATTGCCATCAACGAATTTTTGGCCTATAATGTAAACGATACTCTAGACGATCAAGGCAAACATTCTGATTGGATTGAACTGTACAATACAACCAACGATACACTAAATCTATTTGGTTTGTATTTGTCCGACAGCTATTCCAACCCAACAAAATTTGCTTTCCCTGTTAACTCATTAATTTCACCTGGTTCATACATGATCATTTGGGCCGATGATAAGAATTACACTGCTGCCTCACCTTTTCATTGCAATTTTAAATTGTCGCTAAACGGAGAACGTATTATCTTAAGCAATAATTTATCTGTGGTTATCGATAGTGTTACCTATGGGCCTCAAGCAGCAGACGTTTCATTAGGTCGATGTCCAAATGGCACAGGTGCTTTTACCACGCAAATGCAAACCTCTTATAATGCTTCAAATTGCCCGGCCGGAATTATAAATTCAACCAAAAAACCTCAAGGCATTTATACCTATCCCAATCCGGCATCTGACCAAATTACGGTTGTAATTCCTAACAGGGAAACAAGCGAAAGCCTATTGTTGATAGATGCATTGGGGCAAACATTGCTTCAATTTAAACCACTTTCTAAACTTAGCATTTCTACCGAAAGCTTGAATAATGGAGTGTATTATTTAAAATATGGTTCAGAAATACAAAAACTGGTCATATTGAATTAAGTGTAAATTAACAATTCTATAACCTATATTTGCTCCCTTAGCAAAGAAATAAGTTTAACCAAATTTCACCTCTCAATCCATACATGAAAAAATTACTAGTTGGATTATTGCTTTTAAGTATTAATTCGATTGCTCAAATAAGTGAACAATGGGCCAAAAGTTATTCCTCTTCGGGCGATTATTCAGCCAAATATACCTGTGTTGCAAAAGATAATGTAGGAAACTTTTACCTCGGTGGCTATGTGGTTCAACCCGCTAATAACCGCGACTACTTAGTTGCAAAATTGAATTCACTTGGAGATACCTTATGGACGAAAGTCATAAGTGGTTCTGATTTATCGGGTGATGAAGTAACAGCCATTGCCGTTGATAAATTTTCAAATGTGTATGTTACCGGTTTCGCGAACGGAAATGGTACAGGAAACGACATTTTAACAATTAAACTCACTACAAACGGCGATACCGTATGGACAAAAATTTATAATCACACTGCCAACGATGACGATAATGGCTATTCCATTGCGGTTGATACATCAGGGAATGTTTTCGTTACCGGAGAAAGTGATAACAATGCCTCATCGATAGATAATTTTTATTATGTAACCATTAAATATTCTTCGTCTGGCGTGCAACAATGGGTGAAAAGAGATGGAGTTTCCGGAAATAGCCGCGCTTTGAAAGTGCTTACAGATCTTGCAGGTAATAGTTATATAACCGGTCGTTATTATAGTGGAGGAGATGACAATATTAAAACAATTAAATACGACGCTTCAGGTACTATTATATGGGCTAAATCATACGACGGTGGTGCCGACGACCGTGCCTTATCAATGGCAATTGACTCAACATTTTCTGCAGTTTATATTACCGGCAGAAGCGACAACGGAAATGACGATGACATGATTACACTCAAATACAGCACTACTACAACTTCTAATAATCCACTTTGGGTGAAAGTTTACAACAATGTGGATGATGATAGAGGCGTTGACATTGCTGTTGATGCAGCCGGAAATATATACGTAACCGGAGAAACAGATGCAGATGCCTCTGTAAATCGAAATTGGAATTTTGTTACCATTAAATATGCTTCAAACTCGGTTCAGCAATGGGCTAAAACCTATAATAGCAGCGGTACTCAAGCTGACATACCGGTGGGTATTTGCGTTGATGCTACCGGAAACGTATGTGTAACCGGAGAAAGCGACATTGACTTAAATCCCATTAATGATAATTATCGTTTTACTACCCTTAATTACAATAGTTTAGGAACCTTGCAATGGACTGCAACTTTTGCAGGTACCGGCAATTCTACAGCTGGCTCTGAAGCAATTCTTTGTGATGCTTCAGGAAATTTTATTGTTGTTGGAAGTACCGAAAACCTGATCACACAAAAAGATGCAATTGCCATTAAGTATGATGCTACCGGTAATACTAGTTGGAATAAAAGTTATTTAGGAGTAGGCGATAACTCAGACAATGCCTATAAAATAGTAACCGATGCAGCCAACAACGCTTACATTGCCGGCTATGCAATGAAGGAAGAAACCGACCGGAATATGTGTACCATTAAACTAAATACCAATGGTGATACTCAATGGGTAAAAATGTACAATGGTACCTCTACCATCAGCAACGAAGTTGCCAATGATTTAGTGATTGACGCTTCAGGCAATGTGTATGTTGCAGGATTTACTAAAAACACCGGACAAAGTAACAATGCAACCATCATCAAATATAACTCTAACGGTGATTCAGTATGGATTAATAAATACAATAATGCGTTAATTAATGGTTCTGACAAGGCGAATTCTATTGCCCTCGACAATAATGGAAATTGTTACGTTTGTGGATATAGCGAAACCAGTAACAACTTTGTAGTGAGCGATGATTTTTTACTAATAAAATACAATGGAAGCGGCGTACAACAATGGGTAGTAAAATACAATGGTTCGTCCAACGGTGAAGACAGAGCAGAACAAGTACTAATAGGAGCTAGTGGAATTTATGTAAGCGGTAAATCCTGGAATGGGAATTACTTTGATTATATCTTGGTGAAGTATAATTTTAGTGGAGTTCAACAATGGATAAAAAGCAATACCCTATTTTTTGGCGACAATAACCCAGCACAATGTTATATGGATAATTCCGAAAATATTGTAATGGTTGGAAAAGGAACAACTATTGGTAATACCGATTACGACTATTTTATTGTAAAATACGATGCCTCCGGAAATTTACTTTGGAGCAAAATTGTGAATGGTGCTGCCAATGGAAACGATGAGGCCAAAGCAGTTTGTGGCGATAATTCCGGAAATTATTATGTTACCGGCTTCAGCGACATCGACCCAAACACGGCTCAAGTAAATTATGATTATTTTACAATTGCCTACAACGGTAACGGTGATACACTATGGACCAAAACCTATAATGGAAGCGGAAATGGTAATGATATGGCAAGGGCTATTGTGGCAGATGGAGCCGGAAATATTCTGGTTACCGGCGAAAGTGAAAATGGTACTGCAGGTAGCTCTAATACTAATATTGTTACTTTAAATTATTCTTCACTTGGAAACTTAGTACAATATGCTAATTACAATGGTACTGGAAATGCCCAGGATTCACCCAATGCTATATCATTAAATAACGGAAATGTGTTTATTAGCGGAGAAACTTATTCCGGTGCTACCACACAAAAGGACATACTTGTGCTGAAATACGATAACTTTAACGTTGGAATTAATGCATTAAAACAAAACAAAAATGAATCAGTTACTCTTTACCCAATGCCGGTTTTAACCGAATTTCAAGTTGATTTAACGGATTTCAAAAATCGCTCAAAAAATGTATCCTTGGTTTTGGTTAATCCTCTTGGTGAAGAAATCCAAAGTTGGCTGCTAAACAATGTTGATGTGCAAAAACTATCAAGAGGTCAAATTAAATCGGGAATGTATTTTTACAAAATTATTGAACAAACAAAAGTACTTGACTCGGGTAAAATTGTTTTTTGGTAAATCGGTAAAGGAATAAATTCATATTCTAATACATGTAACCTTACAGATCAGTATATACGTTTCAAAAAATAAATTAATCATGAATAATTATAACAGGTTCATAAATTCAAAATTTGTACTTCCCGTGCTTGTTTTTACTTTGATTTTTACTTCTTGTAAAAAGGAACCGGGACCGGGTGGCAGAGCTACAATTAAAGGTAAAGTGTATGCCGAATATTGGGATAAATATTTTGTAAGTAAACAGGATTCGAGTTATGCTCCCAATGTGGATGTATATATTATTTACGGAAACGAAGCAACTTTTGGCGATAATCAAAAGGCGGCTTATGATGGCACTTACGAATTTAAGTACTTACAAAAAGGAAGCTATAAAATTTATGCCTATTCGCGTGATTCCAGCGGTGTTGCAACAGGTCAACTAAATACCTATGCTCCGAATATTGCAATTGTAAAAACAGTTGAAATAACAGAACGTAAGCAGATTGTTGAAGTGGACGACATAAAAATTTTAAAATAATTAATTACTAACTTTCAATCCATGTACTTCTCAACTAATTCAAGGTTTAACAGATTTGAATATAGTTTAATTTTACTCCTTTTTTTTGTGCAGGTTTCAGTAGCACAGAGTAGTAAAAAAGTAAAAAATTTGCGCATTAAATCTACTACCGAATGGGTAACCGTTTATTCGGGTGATGAAAAAGCTGAAGCCAGAAAGGATACCTATACCGCCTTTGATAAAAATGGCAATACACTCGAAAAAATTGAGTACAATAAAGATGGTTCAATAAAAAACAAAGAAACTTTTAAATACGATGCTGCCGGTAATGTGCTCGAAGAAACTTCATTTGAAACTAAGGCCGAAAAGAATTCAAAGGAAGCAAACAACAAAAAAGTTACTTACAAGTATAATTCAAGCAACGATAAAACCGAGGAGAATGTATATGATGGGGAAGGGAAATTAATTCGTAAAACAGTATTTACTTATAATCGAAATGGAGACAAAAGTGCGGAGGTAATCATGGATGCATCAGGAAAGATGATCAAAAAAATGATTTACACTTATGATGGCAAAGGTTTGAAATCTGAGCGTAAAACCTACAATGGCGACAACCAACTCGAAAGCAGTAAAAAATACGATTATACATTTTAAGTGGAAGAATTAGACAAAATAATTCAAGCATTTCAACCTATTTCTTTAACCGAAATGGATAGCGTAAAATTGATGGATCGTACCGATACCAAATTCGTTTTTCATATTCGCGATTTAAAAAAAATATTGGACAAAATAGTTGGTCATTACCGTGCGCTTGAAGTAGAAGGATCTCGCTGGAGCCCTTATGAAACCTTGTATTTTGATACACCCAAACTTGAACTTTATTTACGTCATCACAATCAAAAGCTGAACAGATTTAAAATCAGATACAGAAAATACGTCAATTCTAACTTGCATTTTTTTGAAATTAAGTTTAAGAATAACAAAGGTCGCACTATTAAAAAGCGTATTAAGCAAACGCAAATTGAAAATGATATAAATGGCAACGCATTGCAATTATTGCAAACAATGACCCCGTTTAAGGAAGGCGATTTAAAACCGGTTTTATTCGTAAATTGTTCAAGAGCTACATTAGTAAATATTGAACACGAAGAAAGATTAACCTTGGACGTTAAATTGCAATTTGTAAAAAATTCAACCGAAATCAATTTTGAACCTCTTGTAATTGCAGAACTTAAACAAGCCAAGGTAAACATACAATCTCCTTTTTATAAATTAATGAAACACTATCGCTTTCGCTCCAGTTCAATGAGTAAGTATTGCTTTGGTGTTACGCAGCTGTTTCCAGATATAAAGAAGAATAATTTTAAACCTAAAATTTTAACTCTAAACAAAATAATACATGCTACTACAACAAGTAATGAATGATACGGATGTAAAATCGGCATTCGAATTTTTTGATAAACTCGGAATCAAGTTCTTCGTAAGAATGCTGATTGATGTAATATCGGTAACTGTTTTAATTCGTTTTGTTTACTACCCAATTTATAAAAAGAAGGATTTTTTCTTCACCTTTTTTCTATTCAATGTGGTGATTTTTATTCTAACTTATTTACTTAATAAGGTCGATTTATCGATGGGTGCCGCTTTCGGTTTGTTTGCTGTTTTTTCATTGCTGCGCTATCGAACCGAAAATATTTCTGCAAAGGACATGACTTACCTCTTCACAGTTATTGCCATGGGGCTCATTACTTCAGTTAATAAAGGAACCTATTTCGAAACTTGTTTAATCAACACAATTATAATTCTGTTTGCATTTTTTCTTGATGGGAACATGTTGGTTAAAAACGAAAAATCTCAAATTGTTTATTTCGAAAAAATCGATTTAATACAACCTCAAAAAGAAGCCGAACTTATTGCCGATTTAAAACTAAGGACGGGTCTCGATGTGCACAAAGTAAGCATCAATGCAATCGATTTTTTAAAAGATACAGCCGAACTTACAGTTTATTATTACGATGTAAAATCTTAATGAGCTTCCCACTTTTAAAACCTTTTCGATTTTTTTTAGCAGCCTTCAGTTGTTTTGTATTTGCAGCATTCAACAACTTTGTAGTTGCACAACAAAATGATTTTGGAGCTTGGGCAACTTTGAGTCTTGAAAAAAAACTAAAACGAAATTTCTCAGCTTCACTCTCCGAAGAGATTCGTTTTTTTCAAAATTTACAACGGTTTAATTTGTCTTATACCAATGTAGGCCTTAGTTATAAGTTAAACAAGTCTGTAAAGTTGAGTGCTGTGTATCGATTCATACAAAAATCACGCGATGAAAACACCATCAGCTGGAGACATCGTATTTATGTCGATCTTCAGATAAAGCAAAAATATTATCCAATTACTGTTGCTTACCGAGCTCGTTTACAAAGCCAAGTGAGAGATTTTTATACCAGCGATGACGGTAAAATTCCGGAACGTTATTGGAGAAATAAGTTTGACTTACGCTATGAAATTGGCTATGGTTTTTCGCCTTACATCGCCGCCGAATTTCGCTATCAATTTAAAAACGATCGAAACATTGAAGCAAATAATAAATTTAATAGAGGACGCTATTATCTTGGTTTACAGTATCAACATACAGAAGCTAAAACAATTGATCTGTACTTTATGAACCAACGCGAATTCAACGTAAATAATCCGGAAAGAAATTACATTATCGGACTAGAATATGCTTATTCCTTTTAGCATTTATTTTTCAATCAACACTACTGCGTAAGCACTTACACCTTCTTCGCGCCCAACATAACCAAGTTTTTCAGTTGTAGTTGCTTTTATTGAAATAGCTTCTTCCGGTATTCCCATAACAGCAGCCAGTACCGATTTCATTTTAGGAATATGTGGATTTATTTTGGGTACTTGTAAACAGATAGTAGAATCAATATTTCCGATTTCATATCCCTTTTCACGAATTAAATCAACCACTTTTTTCAACAGAATTTTACTGTCGATTCCTTTGAATTCAGAAGCTGTATCAGGAAATTGAAATCCAATATCTCGAAGGTTAGCAGCCCCTAATAAAGCATCACAAATTACATGAATCAGTACATCAGCATCCGAATGACCGAAGGCTCCTTTGTGATGCTCAATTTTGATTCCTCCTAACCAAAAATCTTGTTGCTCTCTTAATTGATGTACGTCAAACCCAAACCCAACTCTAATTTTCACTGTTTATGTTTTATGTAAAATAAAAAGGTCATCCCGCGTTTCTGATGAATGACCTGTGAATATTATTCTCTATTCTTAATTTGATTCTTCTAAAGGAACTTCTTTACTGGCGGCCTTTTTATCGAAGTTAAATAACAAGGTAAAACGCAAGGTGTTTTGCAATGGATTATTTTGTACGGTTGGAATTAAATATGAAAAATCCAATCCAAAAGCGCTGTATTTAACACCAACTCCGAGTGTAAAGTACTTTCGGTTTCCTTTCGTTGCGGCTTCGTTAAAATACCCTGCTCGTATGGCCAATAAATTGTCATACCAATATTCTAATCCTCCGGCAAGTGTAACTTCTTTTAATTCTTCACTTCCTCCGCCGGGAGCATCATTAAATGAACCTAACATTCCCGAAACAATACCGCGATTTGGATCCTTACCTTTTTCAATTTTTTTATTACCATCGGTATCATAAATAAATGCACCCGTACTATCGTAAGCATACAAAGGGGCTGTAGGAGTTAATAATTTCCCTGCTTCAACAGTAAAAGTTATGGTATTGTATTCGTCTGCCAAAATTTTTAAACCGGCTCCTAAACGCATGTTTATTGGAATAAAATCACGCTGCGCGGTTTCTGTATAGGAAATTTTAGCGCCAATGTTCGAAATATTTAATCCCACGTTTACCACACTTTTCTTATCTCCTAATTCAATCTTATCGTTGTTATAGAACACAGAAATATCTGCAGCTACCGAACGTCCCACTTTAGTAGTTCCACTTGTAGTTGTTTGACCGTTGGTTAAATCAGATGATATATAGCGTACAGCTAAACCTCCGGAAAAATTTTCAGATAAGCTTCGTGCATAGGCTAAGTCGAATGCCGATTCATGGGGTTTAAAAGTTCCGGTTTCGGTTCCCGTTATATCGGTAAAGGTAATATCACCTAAAGAAAAATACTTTAACGACGCAGCAAGCGTTTGATCCTTACCAACTTTGTAGTAACCGGTTAAATAGGCTAAATTTATATCGTTTACTAAATTTCTTAGCCAAGGAGTATACGATAAACTCATCCCAAATTTTTTATCGATAAACGCTAGTTTTGCAGGATTCCAATGAATTGAATTGGCATCCGGTGAGGTGGCAACTCCTGCATCTCCCATTGCGCCGGCTCTCGAATCAGGTCCAATCATTAAAAAAGGAACTGCCGTAGTTACTGTATTCACCTGTCCGGAAAGTTGTGAGGTGGTTAATTTACTGCTTTGGGAAAAGGCTAGCTGACTAACTGTTACACCTAC
>DGQS01000150.1 GCA_002389785.1 Bacteroidetes bacterium UBA4408 | reverse complement strand
AAAAATCCTTCCCCATCCGGACCTCGATGTTTTATACGGTTAGTAACCTGTTGCAAGAGCGCAGGCAAATTTAATTCTGAATTGTCGAGTTTAACGATTCCGCTGATGCCGCACATTTTGTATTGATTTTTGTAGAAAACTTAAATCCTCAAACCTAGGAAACAACTCTGTAATTTTTGTCTTGCTGTTTTTAATAAATGCGCCCAATAAAACACCGGTACTAGCAGTATATGAAATACTTGAAATCCACGCTGCAGCAATAACGCCGTAATCGGGAATGAAAATAATACCTAAACAAAAGGTTAACAGTAATCCAACAAAGGAAGCTAAAGCATTTATTTTGTAATTACCAATACCTGCAAAAAAGTGACTGATGGTAACACTCGAACCGAGAAAAAAAATTCCTGGAAACAATGCAAACAACACCTGCTTTACCTCAAGGAAATCTTTACCTAATAAAAAAGTATAAAACTCATCTGGAAATACAAACAAAGGCAAATAAGCTAGTAAAGTCAGGATGGTGCTGTATCGGGTAAGCTTAATTGTAAGTATACGCGATTGATCAGTGTTTGTACTATTGGCTATTTTCGAAAATTGAACCAAAGCGAAACTGCTTCCAAACAACAATGCAGCCTCTGCAATAGAGACAGAAGAACTATAAATTCCGAGATTAGAAAGCGTGTCAAATCGATCGAGCAAATAAACATCTAATCGGTAATTTAAAAATTGAAAAATATTTGCAAGTTGGGCAATGGTACCTATTGTTAGAGCCATTCTTAAGGTTCCTCTAAATCCAAAAGAAAATTTTTTAGTTAGTAGTGGGTATAAAAAATAAATTCCAAGCATACAACTAATTCCATAAGTTAGGTACAAGGAATAAATGAAAGTTGAGAAATGCAAACTCCTTAAAAACAAAAAGCAAAAAGCCAATAAAAAGAAATGACCTATTACCTGAAACAAATTAATAAAATTAGCAGCTTTAATTTTTTCCTTTCCAATTAACAAGGAAGTATGAATGGTATTTACAGAAAGCATAAACGCAAGTACACTTATATGTTTAATAAGCAATTCGGGAAAAGAATGCGTAATGTAAAGCGTGAAATAACAAACCACTGAGATGAATACCGCCCACAAATAGGATATGATAAGGAGCTCGGTAGTAGGTTTACGCGGAGTTAAAAAAATTAAACTGTTTCCTCCAACAAAACTTGAGAAAAGCAAAACAATGGTTAAAGTAGAAAGCAGCAAACTAATTTGTCCTCTTCCTTCAGCACCAAGGTAATTAGCTGTAAGCAGCAGAATCAAAAAATTGAAAACGGCTGTAAAAAAACGCGTACTTATGGTGTTTACAATACTTTTAATCATTGGTCGATTTTCGTATCACAGTATACTTAAAACTAGTTTGCCAATGAAAACAAGTATACGTCTTTGGAAGATACTTCCATGTTTTACGTATTAAATTAACAAAGGCAATTAGCACTTTAGCTTTTGAATAGAGTGCTTTGTGACCGCTGCGTTTTTCATTTAAATAATACAAACGGTAAAACCATTCTGAAAAAACCGTATGTTTTGTTTTCTCAGTAAACACTAATACGCCATTTTTATTGCTTACTACCCATTTATGAAATGCCTCATTGAAAATGAATTCTGAAAATGCTCCCGGAGTTTCAATATATCCTGCTTTTGCAACACGCTGTAATTCACTGCAAAATTTTTCAGGCTCATCAATGTGTTCGGCAATATGAGATGCTATTACAAAATCAAATTCTTTATCCATAAATGGCATTTCTGTAGCATCTCCTAAAATAAGTTTCTTACCTAAGGGAATTACTGCTTTTGCTCCTGATCTATGCTCGGTTGCTTCAATTTCTCTTTCGAGTAAAACATCAGCTCGCTCATTGGGGTGATCACCGCTGCCTACGTCCAGAACTCTCCAATTGTGAGGAATTGATAATAATTCACGCGTATTGCCAGCTTCCCATTTTGAAATGAATGGATTGTAAATTGAAATAAATTGCTGTGCTATAGTATCCGGATTAAAAGAAGTTCGTGCATAGTCCATCATTTTTTGTGACGAAAAAGAAGCATGATGTTGCAGCATGTAAGCAATTCCATTTTTAAGTTCTTCCGGTTGATGCAAAGGAATTAATTTCCCGAATTGCTCCGTTACAAATTCTTCAGGGCCACCGCAACGGGTTGCTAAAACAGGTGTGCCACAAGCCAGAGCCTCGGCAATAACTACTGAAAATGTTTCATAATTGCTATTGCAAATTAAAAATGAAGCCGCACACAATTCTTTATAAACTTCGATTTGTGGCAAAATACCTTTAAAGATTATTTGATTGGTTATTCCAAGGTCAACAATGAGTTGCTTTAATTTAAGTTCATCTTCACCACCACCAATAATGGTTAGTTTAAAATCAGGAAACGCTGTTTTTAATGCGGCAACAGCATGTATTACCGCTGAAATATTCTTTTCCTTATCGAATAAATTACCAACCATTACAGCAGTTGTGAATTCGGAAATTGTTCGATTAGGTATTTTTTCAAGCTCAATACAATTTGGAATAATGGTATAGGAACCTGTGAGCTTGTGCGATTGCATTGATACTGCAAGCTTTTGTGAAACAGCAGTAATTGCTTTCGCATTTTTTACGATTAATCTTGTCAGCATTTTTTTAATACTGCCTTTATAAGAACCATCGGCCGGTAAGTAACCGCTCCAATGTTCACTGATTATATAGGGAATGCCATTGAGCTTATAAAGTAACCATGCAATAATTCCTGGACGGGTTAGTACATTTACATGCACCAAATTGGGTTTGCCAAATTCAGCCTTAATGCACTTCAATCCCAAGTATGCTGCAAATAAATAGCGGTAAAATTTAATCGCTTTTCCAAATAATGAAGTTGAAACGTCGTTGTTTTGATAGTATACTCTAACAGTAGTTATGTTGTTTTCGTTTTGAACATCCGATTCATATTGTGTTTTTAAATTTTCATCGGCGCCAACATATAACACTGCTACACGACATTCCTTTGCAAGTGCTTTTGCGTGCTTTTCAATAAATATTCCACTAAACTTATTAGTTCGGTTAGGATACCATTTTGGAATAAATAGAATTTTATAATAGGAGTGTACAGGCACCTTTAGAGTAGTTTTTTTGTTTTTAACCAAATTGAATTACCCACTACCATCACATCTGAAAATGCCATCGAAAGTGCCGCAAGCATTGGGTTTAAAAATCCCATCGCTGCAATTGGAATAGCTATAACATTATAAAAAAAGGCCCAAAATAAATTTTGTTTAATTGTTGACAATGAGGTCTTGCTGAGTCGAAAAGCAAATTCAATATCTTCCAGATGATTTGCTCTAAGTAGCACTATTTGAGCCGATTCAATAGCGACCTGGGTTGCATTACCCAATGATATACCAACGTTTGCAAGATTTAATGCAGGAGCATCATTAATGCCATCGCCTACCATAGCAATAGGTCCTGCCAGCTTTAATTTCTTAATGCAGTTTAATTTTTGTTCCGGACTCTGTTCAAAATAAACTTCTTTAATTCCAAGTTTATGTGCGACTTCTTCACAATTATTTTTACTATCGCCACTCAGCAAAACAGGTGTAATACCAAGTTGTTTTAGTTTAGTGATACAAGTTAAAGCACTTGATTTAACATCATCTGAAATAGTAACTTTCGCAATGGCAACCTTGTTTTTTAATACAACTAATTCATTATGTGCAATGCTTTGCGAATTCGATATATTACGCGAATGCCCAATAAAATAAGCATCCCCATTCATGTCAATAGCTTTTATTCCAAGTCCCTTTTCTTCTTGCACTTCTGAAAATTGAATCACTTTTGCTTCCGACTTTAACTCCCTAACTAAAGATTTAGCAATAGGATGCGAAGAAAAACTCTCCATTGAAAAAATAATATCTTTCACTTTTTGTTCTGAAACATCTGCGGTAATTTGTATTAACTTTAAAGTAAAATTTCCGGTTGTTAATGTGCCAGTTTTATCAAAAACAATGGTCTTAATTGAAGCAAATTCTTCAAGCGTATTTCCTCCTTTAATTAACACTTGATTTTTTGCGGCCCTTCCAATTCCGGACATTACAGCGGTTGGGGTAGCTAATCCCATTGCACAAGGACACGATACAACAAGTACTGCTATACTTTGTAAAAATGCCTGCTGCAAACTTTTTTCAAATATAAAATATGCTAATAAAAAGGTTAGAAGTGATAATGCGATTACCACAGGTACAAAAATAGCACTCACCTTGTCACCAAATTTTTGAATTCGGGGTTTTTCGTTTTGTGCGTTTTTAACCAGATCAATAAGTTGAGATAAGATGCTTTCTTTTCCAACTTTAGTGGTTCTTATTCTAAGTTGACCACTTACCAAGATAGATCCACCAATTACTTTATCAGAGACCTTTTTTTCAACCGGGATACTTTCACCGGTAATAAAAGATTCATCAGCACTCCCTGCACCTGAAATGACGTTACCATCTGCAGCTATTTTATCACCTGTATTTACTTGAAGTATATCGAACTTTAATAAATCAGCTACATTAACTTCCTTTAATTGTTCTATGCCGTTTTCTTGAATTACGATAGTTGCCTTTTGTGGACGCATGGCAACCAACTCACGAATAGCAGATCCTGTTTGTTTTACAGATTTATCTTCTATCAAATTACCAAGCAAAACCAAGGTTATAATAGTGGCGGTTGTTTCAAAAAATAAAAAATTATGAATTTGTGCACTTCCCGAATACAAATACATTCCAGCCAAAGAATATACAAAAGATGCAATAGATCCGATACAAATCAATACATCCATGTTGGGATTTTTCATTCTAACAGATCCCCATGCACTCTTTCCAAAATGGCGCATACCTAAAATAAATACCGGTGTACATAAGATTAATTGAACCAGGGGATTGTGCAGCCAGTGAAAAGGTAGCCACATCGATAAAAACAAGGGTAATGTAAAAAGCAACGAAAAATAAAACTTCAATTCTAATGATGAAAAATGAGGAAGTTCGTTTGAATCTTTTTTTGTTTGAACAACTGTATAGCCTAGCTTTCCAATACTAGATGTGATATCATCAAGTGTGTTGCTGGGTGTTAACTCAAAGCTAACTTCCTTTTCAATAAAACTAACCTTGACATCGTGTAGCCCTTTTTTTTGAAGCGCTTTGGTAACAGTTGCAGCACAATTGCTACAGGTCATTCCTTCTACTTCAAGTGTTATTTTTTTGATTTCGCTCACATGGCAAAGTTAGTTAATTGTTTAATTTATGTGTAATACAACAGGTTTAGTAAGTAATTTGATTTCATAGCGTTGGTAATGAAGGAATAAAAATTTTGCGTAATGCACGATTTTCGTTGCAGAAAAAAAATTAATTATATCTTTGCCGCGCTTAAAAATAAACGGTGGTTGTAGCTCAGTTGGTTAGAGC
>DGQS01000064.1 GCA_002389785.1 Bacteroidetes bacterium UBA4408 | reverse complement strand
ATAATTTAATGACTCCTTGCAATAACTCATCAAAAGGCAGTAAATCTGTATGTCGTGCAGCCGTGCGCGATTCGGCATTTGCTTTGGAAGAATCAATAAAATATGGAGGATTGCTTACAATGAGATCATATTTTTTGTCACCGGAAGTTGCTTCAAATTGTTGTAGCGATTGATGGTAAACTTTAATTCGGTCGTGCCATTTACACTGCGATACATTTTCGCTAGCTTGTATAAAAGCATTCTCGTCAATATCGATTGCATCAATATGCGCTGCCGACTTTTGTGCAAGCATCAGGGCAATTATTCCGGTACCTGTTCCGATGTCTAAAATGGATTTCGATTCTTGAGCATTTACCCATGAGCCCAGCAACACAGCGTCGGTGCCAACTTTCATGGCACATTTGTCTTGATTTATTTTAAATTGTTTGAATTCAAAATGCTGTTGCGGCATAAACTAGTATTCAAAAACTAAGCTATCCTTCTTGTTTTCTTTTGCTAAAAATACAAAAATAAATGAATGAACATATCTTGAATTTTCAGTCAAAGTCAAATTTTCGTAGTTTTGCGACGCCTTAAAAATCAAGTGGTGAAGCAATACCTTCTATTCATTCTACTCTTAATTAGCATTAGTTCTATAGGTCAAACGCGTATTGAATTGCTCAATGCCAATTCGTTGGAATACGATGAAGACAATGGTGCTGCTAAACGTTTATTAGGAAATGTTTCTTTTAAACACGAAAGTGCTCTAATGTATTGCGATAGCGCATATCTGTATCCCGACAATTCACTCGATGCTTTTGGAAATGTGCATATACAACAAGGCGATACGTTAAATTTATATGGTCAGCTTTTAAAATATAATGGAAATACTAAAATGGCTGAATTGACCCGACAGGTTCGATTAATTGACAAAGACATTACGCTTACAACTGAATTTTTGAAGTATAATTTATCTTCCGATTTAGCAAATTATTCGGGAGGTGGAAAAATTGTGAACAAAGAAAATACACTCACCAGCATTAACGGTTATTACTTCGCTAAGAGTAAAGATTTTTATTTTAAACATCGGGTGATACTCGTAAATCCTGAATACACAGTTAGCTGTGACACACTAAAATACAATACCCTGAGTGAAATTGCCTACTTCTTATCTCCTACTCAAATAGTTGGAAAAGAAAACACAATTTATTGCGAAAATGGTTGGTACGATACCCAAAAAAACATTGCGCAATTTAATAAAAATGCCCGTTTAACAAATCCGAAACAACAACTCAAAGGCGATAGCTTGTACTACAATCGCAATAAAGGATATGGTAAAGCCATGCATAATATTGAAGTACGTGATACTTCCGAAAATATAATTATTACCGGAGAATTAGGTGAGTATTTTGAACTAGAAGACAATTCAATAGTTACCGGAAATGCTTTACTGATACAGATTTACGATAAGGATTCGCTATTTTTACATTCCGATTTATTACGTGCTACTACCGATAGTGCGCTGGCGCTGCAAACTAAACCCGATTCGAAAGCAACTATAGTTGCACCAAAAACGAAGAAAAAGAGCACGAAAGACTTAGCAGTTGCTAATTCAAACCAATCGCAAATCAAAAAAAGCAGTCGTGTATTACTTGCTTATCACAAAGTAAAATTTTTTAAAAGCGACATGCAGGGAAAGTGCGATTCGTTGGTATTTTCTTATAAGGATTCAATTATGCACTTGTATACTCAACCGGTTATATGGTCTGATAAAAACCAGTTAACCGGCGACAGCATTTCAATTCATACCTATCATGGCAAACTTGAAAGTTTAGACATTAAATACAATGCGCTTATTGTGTCGCAGGAAGACAGCGTTCGATTTAACCAAATTAAAGGCAAAACAATGAAAGGCTTGTTTGCCAACAATGCATTGGCGCGCTTAAATGTAAATGGCAACGGGCAAACTATTTATTATGCAAAAGATAAAGAAGCTTTGATTGGAGTTAATAAAACTGATTGCAGCAACATGATTATTTTGATAAAAGAAAATAAAGTTGACCGTATTACTTTTATCACAAAACCTGATGCAACCCTTTATCCAATGGAAGAATTAAGTCCAAAAGAATTACTATTGCGTGATTTTAAGTGGTATGGTTCGATTCGACCTTTGAAAAAGAACGATATTTTTAATTAGCAATTTTGGATATTCCAAAACTCCACTGCAAAAAATCAGGTAATGCAGTTCCCCAAGTTGCTTGATCGTGGCGCCCTCCTTCAATTTCTAAATATCGAATCGTGTCTTTTCGAGTATAACCCAAACTTTCTAATTCGCTGATTAAATCTAGGGTATCGTCAATTGAGTCAATTATTCCGTTTTTGTTTCGGTCTTTGGTTTCGTCGAGGGTTCCTGTTTGAAACCAAAATTTCATCCCTTTTCTTGGGCTGCTGTTTTTGATGATTGCATGCATTATTCTGTCGGCATCGGTATAGCCTTTATCGAGTGCTTTTTTACGCCACCAAAATGAACCACTAAAAACGCCAACCTTAGAAAATAATTCAGGATGTTGCCAAGATATATCCATGGCCGATAAACCGCCTAAAGAAAAGCCTGCAAAGGCAGTATGTAGCGGTAAATTTGAAGTTTGATAGCGAGAATTGATATAGGGCATTAATTCTTGAGTGATAAACTCTGTATACTTTCCGGCCAAACTGCCTCTTTTAGCAAAATCGGGTTGAGAAGCTGTTCCATATTCTTGTATACGGGAAGCACCACTGTGTATGGCAACAACTATTATTTTTTGAATTTTATTCTCAAAATACAATTTTTCCAAAGTTTGTTCCAACTGAATAGCGGTCATATCCTGGCCATCGTTGAAGTACAAAACCGGATAAGTTTCCTTTCCTGAAAAGTAATCCGGAGGTAAAAAAACATCTATTTCAACTTTTCGGGCAAGAGCAGTTGATCGAAAATTATTTTTTCGCTCAATAATCACCGAATCGCGATTTAAAAAACGATGAAAACTGGAACGTATAGCAGTACTAAAACTAACTGACATGAATGTTTTTTTACATAAATTATACGCAAATTTAATGTAATGGTTATTGCAAATTAAGCTTCGTTTTAAATGTTATTAACGAATTACTAACTAGAAATGGTTAATTAATTATACGAAAAAAAATGAGGAAAAGGATTTTACTTTAATAATGAAGCAGGCAAAAAATTAATTTTCTATTAGTACCTTTTGTGAATATCTTTTATTCCCTGTTTCGACTTCAATAAAATAGATACCAGATTTAAGGTTCCCCCTCGGAATAGCTAATGATTTAGTTATTCCTGTTGGCATAAACGAGTTGACTAAATTGCCCTTTAGGTCGAAAATAGTTACTACAACATCTTTATGTTCTTCTTCAAAATTGATTCTTGTTTCTTGATTAAATGGATTTGGACTTAAATAAAATGGTCGATTATTTAAAGCTTCGTAGTGTTTTATACCAATGACAGATTGATAGTAATAGTTTACGACACTATGAATCACATACAAATTAGTAGACGCATCCCAAATACTTCCAAACGAAGTTTCCAGATTATTGTTTACGTCATAATTTAGCACCAATTCGGAGTAATTCACTAAAGTATGATTCAACCCTTGAGCATATTGTTGAGTAATCATTACAACATTATTGTTTGAATCATATGTGCGTATAATCTTAGAATAGTTTATAAATGAATTTGAGATTGTATCCCAACTGAACTCAATTTCCGAAGTAATGTCATTAAAACTATTGTACGTTCGAATGCTTTTTCGATTGTTAACAAAGGCATTATTCTTCCAAAGTTGAATCAAACTTGAAGTGCAATTGCCACTTGAATCAAAAGTAGTGAAGGTTCGATGCTTATTTACAAAACTATTAATAACACTATTCCAAATTAAATAGCTCGATGAAATTATGTTCCCAGCATTATCGTATGAATAGTAATCTTTGGTATTATTTTTAAATGAACTTGTTATCGGATTCCAAAATTTTCTGGTTACTTCAATTACTTTTCCTGAAGAATTTGTGATACAGGTATCCAACTTTTGATACTTAAAAACATTTAAAGTTGTATCATAATATTCATAGTAACTGTACTGAATAAAATCATTGGAATCATAGAAATAACTTTCTCTAAATTCAGGCTTCAGCAATCCATTTGAATAGTATTTTTTAAACCTTGTTTTTGAAATTTCTTTATTTGTCGCACTATAAACTGTAGTATCCTTATTATAGGTTATAAAATTCTGGTTAAGAGTATCCCAGCGTTGCCAACTTAATGATCTTAAATTTTGTAATGAGTCGTAAGTTAATAGATACCTACTTATAATAAGTTCATGTTGGCTAACAGTATCATAGTAAAAATAACTAGTACTAATTAAATTATTTTGTGAGTCAAATTGATACGTAAATTTAGTATAGCTTAAATTTGCTACCCCATTTTTTATCGATTGATATTCCTTTTTTTCAATCATATTTCCATTAACATCATAATTATATTTCAGTGAATCTTTAATAGGAATAAAAGTTAAGTTACGATTAGTTGTCATAGCAATAAGTTGAAAATTATTGTTTACGCTTTTCGTATCCAATCCAATGAGTAAACTTAAAGGTATAGTTAATGAGTCTGAAAATTTATGGTTTGAAGTTCGAGTATGAGTTTTTTCAATTTGATGATTCTTCTCGTTAGATTGCCCTTGGGCTTGGGAAAAATAAAAATTTAATGCTATAAATAGTAGCCACCAAGTTCGAAATTTATTTCCCATTTTAAATTGTATTTATTCAAAGATAAACATTTTTATACGGTCTAACATAACTTAAAATTGTTTCAAATTGTAAATTATTTTTAGACTCATCTAAATTTATTTTTATATTTGCAAAAAAATAATTCCATGAATTCATTTACCGAAGAAAATTATCTAAAGGAAATATTTAAATTGATGCAACAAGAAGATAGCATGGTAAGTACCAACGCCATAGCCGATAAATTGGGAACAAGAGCTGCATCGGTAACTGATATGCTGATTAAACTATCTGATAAAAAACTCGTTCATTATAAGAAATACCAAGGTGTAACCTTAACTTCTAAAGGAAAAAAAGTAGCCCTTGAAATTATACGTAACCATCGTTTATGGGAAGTTTTTTTAGTTGAAAAACTTCAGTTTAAATGGGATGAAGTGCACGAAATGGCAGAAGAATTGGAGCATATTAATAGCAAAGAAATGGTTTTACGCCTCGACAAATATTTAGGCTACCCTAAATTTGATCCACACGGTGATCCGATTCCCGACGATAAAGGAAAAATAGGTGTGAAAAAATCGCGTTTGCTTTCCCAGTTAATACCAAACAAAGCTGCTCAGGTTTTAGGTGTGGTTGACCACTCTCCTGCTTTTTTACAATACATCGAAAAACTGGGAATTATGCCCGGTCATGGAATTAAATTAAAAGAAATAATTGAATACGATAAATCAATCAGTATCAGTATCAACGGCAAAGAGCCCGTATTTATCAGTAATGATGTCGCCAAAAACATTTTAATATCCGCATGAAAACAACTAACACATCGAGCGCTTCGCTTTCAGAAGTGAATGCTTCCGTAAATACTCAAACAAAAATTGGATTTTGGAAAAAACTATTTGCCTTTTTGGGCCCCGCTTATTTAGTTAGCGTTGGATACATGGATCCTGGAAATTGGGCTACCGATATTGCCGGTGGAAGTAGCTTTGGTTATTCGCTTATTTGGGTATTGTTGATGAGTAATTTAATGGCCCTTTTACTACAAAGTTTAAGCGCTCGTTTAGGAATAGTAAGTGGACGAGATTTAGCGCAAGCTTCACGCGAAACCTACCCTCCTTTAGTAAATATTTGTTTGTATGCCCTCGCCGAAATAGCGATCGCGGCCTGCGATTTAGCTGAAGTTTTAGGTATGGCCATAGGATTACAATTATTATTTCATATTCCCTTGTTATGGGGGGTGTGTATTTCGGTGCTCGACACTTTTTTGTTGCTCTTTCTAATAAATTACGGCATCCGAAAAATAGAAGCATTCATCATTGTATTAGTAGTTATTATTGGTGCTTCTTTTTTTATGGAAATGATTTTTGCACAACCCAATATGGGTGAATTAGCGAAGGGATTTGTTCCATCCATACCTTCCAACACCGCGTTGTACATCGCCATTGGAATTATTGGAGCAACAGTAATGCCGCACAACCTTTACTTGCATTCGTCTTTAGTTCAAACGCGCAAGTTTGAGCGAAGTAAAGAAGCTATTAAAAAAGCCATACGTTTTAATATAATCGATTCAACCATTGCGCTCAACCTGGCCTTCTTTGTAAATGCCGCCATTTTGATTTTAGCTGCTTCTACATTTTATAACAACGGTTTATTCGATGTTGCTGAGATACAAGATGCACACCGTTTTTTAGAACCAATACTTGGAAATAAATGGGCTCCTATTTTATTCGCAGTTGCACTTATTGCAGCCGGACAAAGCAGTACAATTACCGGAACTTTAGCAGGACAAATAGTTATGGAAGGTTATCTAAATTTACGCTTACAGCCTTGGATTAGAAGACTTCTTACCCGAATTATTGCAATTGTTCCTGCATTTATTACCATCTTTTATTTGGGTGAGGAAGCAACCGGAAAATTATTGATTTTAAGTCAGGTTATTTTAAGCCTCCAACTTGGATTTGCCGTAATACCACTCATACATTTCGTGAGTGACAAAAGTAAAATGGGAACTTTTTCGATTGGTAAAACAACCCAAATAGCTGCCTGGTTGGTTGCGGCTATTATTGTTTCCTTAAATGTAAAGTTGGTTATTGGAGAAGTTAACGAGGCACTTGAATTACCATTCTTCAACAACGGAATCAGTAAATTTTTATTGGTACTGATAATATCCGGTGTTGGATTTCTTTTGCTGTACATTGTGGTTAATCCTATTATTAACAAAGCAAAACCAACCGAAAAAAACTACCTCCATGGAAATTTAAAATCAATAAACGATGCTCAAATGCCTGCATACAACAAGGTAGCGGTTACAGTTGATTTTTCTGACACTGATTCAATTACAATAAATCATGCTTTAGCACAAGGCGGCCGTGAAGCAGAGTATACTTTGATTCACATTGTAGAAACTGCAGGTGCCTTGATTATGGGAAATGAAATTGAAGACATGGAAAGCAGTAGCGACAAAGATTTTTTATTAATTTATGTAAAGCATTTGAGCGAAAAAGGATATAAAGTTACCAGCAGTTTAGGTTTTGGAAATCCTAAAAACGCAATCCCCGAAATTGTAAATGCAACAAATGCTGATTTATTGGTAATGGGCGCTCACGGGCATACCGGAATAAAAGATATACTATTTGGTACAACCGTTGATTCGGTTCGACATAAAGTACGAGTTCCCGTATTTATTGTACGCAAACCTGCTTAACTGTGTTGAAATTAATTCAACTTAGGCCTGGTATTCCTTAAATATTTTGTTCAAGCGTTTAAGCATCAATGCCAGCGCGGCTGTTGCTAACATCAACAAAACAAAGTTTACTAAAAAGTACATTGCTTTATTATCATAACCATCCCATAAAGTGGCCAATATTCCACTAAATTTATTACCCAGTGAAGTTGCTAGCGACCAGCCTCCCATCATTAATCCGGTAATGTGGGTTGGACTTAATTTCGACACCAAACTTAAGCCCATAGGACTTAACAACAATTCACCAACCGTTACAATTCCATAGGATGCAATAAGCCATTCTGCACCTGCTTTTTCGGTACCGTTTCCGCAATAGTACACTGCTCCAACCATAATTAATGTTGATAAACCACTCACGAATAATCCTAAGCAAATTTTTGCTGGTGTGGTGGGCTCTTTACTTCTACTTCTTAAAAAACTAAAGAATGCAACTACCAATGGTGTTAATGTTACCACAAAAAATGGATTTATTGATTGAAACAACTCTGTTGAAATTAATTTCTTGTTGCTTCCTTCTGATAGTTTACTTACATCATCGTTTAAATAGTAAGCAGGAAATGACAATCCTTTTTCAAAATCACCGGATGCGCTTTTTTGTTTTCGGAACTGTGCATCCAGCAAGTAGGTGGTGTCCTTTGTATAAGTTACAGTTTCGTTTAATTTTAAGGCATCTGTTACTTTTAATGCTACCTCAGGAGTTTCGCGATCGGTATAATATTGTGCCCATGTAGTTAAAGCAGTACCATTTTGCTTAAATACTGCCCAAAATACAACCACTACAGCAAATATTGAAAGCAAGGCTCCAATCGGTCGCTTCTCGTCTTCTTTAGCTTTAAAATAAAGCGAAGCATAAAATGCAATAACCGGTATTGAACCCAGTAAAAAAGCATCGCTGCTATCGCTTCCAAATATATTTCCAGGAATAAACCAGGAAGCTATACCAATAACAATAGCAGGCAGCATTACTTTACTAAGTACCGTAAAAACAGATTGTTCATCTTTATTTTGCGTTTTAGGGACATCCACATGCGCATAATGTTTGTTGCCAATAATAAAAACTGCTACTCCTAAGAACATTCCTATTCCGGCTGCAATAAAGGCTTCACCCCATCCGTAAGTATTTCGTAGAAAGGCTGCAAAAAAATTACATATAAAAGCGCCAATATTAATTCCCATGTAAAAAATGCTATAGCCACTATCTTTCATCGATTTGTATTCAGGTGCTGAATATAAATTTCCCAAAAGAGTGCTGATGTTTGGCTTAAAAAAACCATTTCCAATTACCATTAAAAAAAGTGAAATAAAAAATGCTGTATTCCCGGGAACTGCCAATCCTATATAGCCACATCCCATGAGTAAACCACCTATTATAATTGACTTTCGGTATCCCAATAAACGATCGGCCAACATTCCTCCAATAAATGGAGTTAAGTAGTTTAAGGCGATAAAAGTTCCAAAAATATCTGAAGCTTGGCTGCGCTCCAAATTCAATCCCCCTTTTTCGTAATCGGTCATGTACAATACAAATATTCCAATCATAAGGTAATAACCAAAACGTTCCCACATTTCGGTAAAAAACAAATAAGGTAATCCTTTAGGGTGTGATTTTTTACTGCTCATACAAGTATATTTAACCGGCTAAATATACTAATAGAATGCTGAAAATAAATTTTATAGTAGTTTAAACAGAAGCAGTAAGTTTGTGCAAATAATATATGCACTTAGGGATTGCTATGAAGGAAGTAAATATTAAGAACAGAAAAGCAAGTTTTGAATATAGTTTTATTGATAAATACGAAGCCGGTATTCAGTTAACAGGAACCGAAATAAAATCGATTCGCGAGAGCGATGCTAACATTGCAGATGCTTTTTGCACGTTCTTTAATGGTGAATTGTTCGTACGCAACATGCATATAAGCCCTTATAAAGAAGGTACATACAACAATCACGAGCCTAAACGCGACCGTAAATTATTGCTTTCTAAAAAAGAGCTTAAAAAATTGTTAGTGAAATTAAAAGACAAAGGACTCACGATAGTACCATTACGCTTATATATTGCTGAAAGTGGTTATGCTAAATTGGAAATAGCCTTGGCAAAAGGTAAAAAGAATTACGATAAACGTGAAGATTTAAAAACAAAGGATGCCAAGCGGGAAATGGACCGAAGGATGAAGTAAAAACTCTATTCCTCCAACATCTCAATATCGGTACTTTTTACTGTAGTTATTTTAGTTCCTGCATTTCCATTAACATTGCTCGAAATCGAATTTTCTGATTCAATTACAGCTTTTAAACGATTTTTACTTAATCCGATTATTCTCCAAGTGGCAATTTGTGGTGTAGTTGTGTAAACAGAATCGGCTACAGAATCGATGGTAGTGCCTAAATAGGTTGAATAAGTATAATAAAATTTACCCGATAAATTGGTTGTAAGTTCCATGCTTTCTTTCTTTTTCAAATCAGCGTTTTTGTCATTAAACTTCCAGGTTCCTTCTTCTTCAATGCGGGTTTTAGAAACGTAATAGCCCCCAACAGCTTGTGGCACGTAAATGAAGTATTCAATTACCGAATTCCAATCACCTGATTTAGAAAAGTGATAATGACTCCGACTTATTTTACCTGAATAGGTATAAGAGGCAGTTGCTGAAATTCCACTTTCAACATAATTTACTGTTCCAAAATTTCGATTAAATGTTTCATTGGAAGTAGTACCATCAGGAAATGTGTAATTCAAGGATTGATTCTCGTTGTAAGAAACAATGTTCCAATCGCCTGCTAGTCGAGCTTTACGCGAATAAATTGAAAAAATAGGGTCTTCACTTCCTTTTCTGCAAGAATTAAGAACCAATAAATTAATTATTAAAAAAGCGAATCCTACTCTTTTTTGCATGATGTTAAAATTAATCTCCATGTACTTAATTTATCAGAAGGAAATGTAAAAATAGGAAAAATGCGCTTATACCTTTTGTTCTAACAGTGGTACAAATTTAAAACTTCCGTGCGTGGTCTGTTCAAATCCATTTTGTTTTCGAATCATCGAAATCATTTGTTGACCGGAATCATCCCCCACCGGTATCACCAACTTACCTCCTACTTTTAATTGTGCCATTAATGCTTCAGGAATTAACGGAGCTCCTGCTGTTACTATAATTTTGTCGTAGGGTGCGAATGGTGGTATACCTTTGTAGCCATCTCCATAAAAAAACTTGGCGTTATAACCTAAGGTAGGCAAAAATATTTTTGTCTTGTCGTACAAGGTTTTTTGTCGTTCAATTGTAAATACTTTAGCCCCCAAATAGCATAACACTGCAGTTTGATAACCACTTCCAGTGCCTACTTCGAGCACTTTGTCTCCTTTTTTTAATTCAAGCAATTCGGTTTGAAAAGCCACCGTATAGGGATGTGAAATAGTTTGCTTTGCCCCTATTGGAAATGCCTCGTCCTGATAAGCAAATTTTAAAAAAGAACTATCCAAAAATAAATGTCGCGGAATTGCTTCTATAGCTTGCAAAACCAATTGATTTTTAATGCCTTTGCTTTGCAACAAAGCAACTAATTGTCGACGAATTCCCTTGTGTTTATAATTATCTTCCATACTTCAACTTGAAACAAAAATATACTTTACTAACAGTTGTAACTTTTGTTTTTTAACGAAAGAACTAACAAAGCAATGTTATAAAATTAGGTCTGCACTTAAAGAATCAGCATTCGCTAAGGACTACTTTTGATTCGAATTTAAACATAATTAAAATGATACGAATTGGGGTATTGGGTGCAGGACATCTGGGAAAAATTCACATTAAATTACTAAAAGAGATTCCTCAATTTGATTTAATTGGATTTTTTGACCCCGATGATGAAAATGCAGCAAAAGTTATTTCTGAATTTGGCATAAATCGCTACGATTCAGTTGATAGTTTGCTCGAAGAGGTGGATGCAGTAGATATTGTAACCCCTACAATTACGCATTATTCTTGTGCAGCAAAAGCGCTTAAGAAATCGAAACATATATTTATTGAGAAACCTATTACCAACACAATAAAGGAAGCAAAAGCTTTGATTGATTTAGCACGAGAAGCGAATGTAAAAGTGCAAGTTGGTCATGTTGAACGTTTTAATCCGGCATTTACTGCTGCATTGCCCTATTGCTCCAATCCCATGTTTATTGAAACCCATCGTTTGGCTCAGTTTAATCCCAGAGGTACTGATGTTTCAGTGGTTCTTGATTTAATGATTCATGATTTGGATATTATTTTAAGTGTTGTAAATGCCAACGTTAAAAAAATTAGTGCAAGTGGGGTTGCTGTTGTTAGCGACACTCCCGATATTGCCAATGCCCGCTTAGAGTTTGATAACGGGTGTGTGGCAAATTTAACAGCCAGTCGAATATCTATGAAAAACATGCGTAAGACCCGCTTTTTTCAGAAGGATGCTTACATTTCGGTTGACTTTTTAGAAAAAGAAGCAAATATTGTTCGTTTGAAAAATGTAGAAGGAGAACCCGATCCTTTATCGGTAACGATCGACTTAGGTAAGGGAAAAGGCCATAAACAAATTTATTTTGATAGCCCTAAACCATTGCCAGTGAATGCCATTAAAAAAGAATTAGAAACTTTTTATGAATCCATTGTGAACGATACAACACCGGTTGTTAGTATTGACGATGGTTACAAAGCATTAGATGTTGCGTATAAAATTATAAATAAGCTAAAATTTCCAAATGATTTATCCGATAGCTCACAATAAATAACAATATTTGCCGTTTGATTTTTTTTTAACGGTATTTTAGAATCGGTTGGAATGTTGAATTTTTACCCGGGAAGAAGTTATATTTATTTTATACTTTGTTGTTTTTCAATAGTTTCGTGCAGTAAGTTCGATAAGGAAGAACCTATTCCTGCATATCTATCAATACACTCAATTAAATTAAGTATTGCTGATACCCTAAAACCAACTCAAGGTTCCGCTTCTGAAAACATTGTAGATGCCTGGATATTTTTAGACGATAAATTGCAAGGCGTGTATGAATTACCTGCCAAGTTTCCGGTATTGAAAGATGGAACTTATACCTTAAAAGTAAAACCGGGAGTTAAACAAAATGGTATTGGAAGCACCCGACCCATTTATCCATTTTATACTGAATACACACAAACTATTAATTTAACTCCTGAAGAAATTACAGAAGTTTCACCGGTTGTTGAATACCGTTCTTACACAAAATTTGTTTGGAAAGAAGATTTTGACCAGTCAACGGTTTCTTTAATTGCTACATTAAATAACGATACAACCTTTAAAACAACTTCCGATCCTCTTTTAACTCTTCCGGGCGATGGCAAATGCTTGCAAGCATTTTTAGATGACCAGCACCTGGTATTTGAATATAAATCAAAAAAAGCCTTTGAACTAAATACGAATGGCTCACCGGTATTTTTTGAACTCAATTATAAAAGTAACTCTCCCATTTATATTGGTTTTATTGCTAATTCAGCAATCAGCACTGTAACACAACCCTTGGTGACAATTAATCCAAGCTATAACGACACTCAAGGTTTAATTTGGAAAAAGATGTATGTTAATTTAACCGACTTTATTGGTGATTACTATCAATACGATAATTTTAATATACTGATTCGGGTTGCTAAATCGAACGATGTAGCGCTAACTGAATTTTATTTAGATAACTTAAAACTAGTGCAGTATTTTTATATGTCGAAAAACGCTTACCGTATACTTTACATTTTGTTTGATTTACTGGCGGCCGCAATATCGTGGAGTTGTTTTTTTGTATTTCGAAAATTAACCATTGAGCCAATAAAATACGGATTTTCAGTTCCAATAAGTTTTTCTTCTAAGTTTTATATAGCCTTAATGCTGGTTCCTTTGTTTTGGATTATCCTGTACTCGGCTACCGGAACCTACAAAAATGTGTTTCGTAAATCGCGTTTAGGTGAATTAGGGCAAACCTTATTAATTACCTTAATTGGTGTAATTATTTTATTTTTTGTGCTGTTGTTGGACGATGAAATATACTCCTACAAAACTTATTATTATTCATTTATTGCATTATTTCTGATTCATTTTTTTGCCACTTATTTTTTTCGATTTATTATTTCCACCAATATTGTTCACAAAATACACAGCCGAAAAATAGGGTTCAACACCATTATCGTTGGTAGCAATGAAAATGCTTGGAATTTATACGAAGAGTTGCAAGCTCAGCGAAAATCTTCGGGAAATAAGTTTGTAGGATTTGTTACGGTTGAGAATAAAAATGGGAAGAGCCATTTACTCATGCAAAAGTTGAATCATCTAGGCGAATACAAAGGCTTAAAAAAACTGATCGATGAGTACAAGGTTGAAGAAGTGATAATTGCCATTGAAAGTGCCGAACACGAATTTATTGGACGAATCATAAACGAGCTCGACGATAGTAATTGTATTATTAAAGTTATTCCCGATATGTACGATATCTTATCCGGATCGGTAAAAATGACTTCCATATTTGGCGCCGCACTGATTGAGATATCCCGAAATATAATGCCTACTGGGCAATTTTATTTAAAACGTTTAATGGATATCGGGGTATCGTTATTTGCGCTAGTGTTGCTTTCGCCGGTTTATCTTATTGTGGCAATAATAATTAAATCTACCTCTAAAGGTCCTGTCTTTTATAGCCACGAACGTATTGGTATACACGGTAAGCCCTTTAAAATCCATAAGTTTAGATCGATGTTTACGGATGCTGAAAAAAATGGACCAACACTCAGCAGTAAAAGCGATTCACGAATTACACCTTTTGGAAGATTTATGCGAAAAGTACGCTTGGATGAAATTCCTCAATTTTGGAATGTACTCACCAACGATATGTCGCTGGTTGGACCGCGTCCGGAAAGACAATTTTTTATTGATCAAATAGTCCAAAAAGCTCCACATTATAAGCATTTACATAAGGTTCGACCGGGCATTACTTCTTGGGGGCAAGTAAAGTATGGCTATGCCGAAAATGTAGACCAGATGATTGAACGCCTCAAATACGATATTTTATATATCGAAAATATGAGCCTTGCTGTAGATATTAAAATTATGATTTATACAGTATTGATAGTAGTGCAAGGAAGAGGGAAATAACCTACAACTAATTTTAATTTTATCCCGATTTTATTTATTGTCCAACCAATGCATAATGTTTAATAACAATTTGTAATTGTTTTTTGCTTTGGATGAATTCATACCCACCTTAAAAAAACTTAATCCTGCGCCTAACTGCCCTGAAAACATTGCAGCTTCTCCGAATACAACCAGCTTGCCTTTACCAACTGTTATATATGCGCCTTGGGAATATCCATTTATGTTTTCAGGTATACAATTTGAGAAATCGTTGTAAATTTTAGGTGAGTATAAAGCAAATGTCTCATCGAAATGTAAAATCGATTTTGCAGAATCGGGTATTTTAAAAGCTTGTCCTGTAAAGGTAACTATAGAGTCAATGTATTCTTCAGAAGTAGTTCCATTAGTAATTTCATTCGCTAGGAGTAAGCCGTTTTTCCTACTAAATAAATCGCTTTTTCCTTTTTTCTTTTGCCGAGCTGTTCCATCAGTAAATTCAAATCCAAATTCTGCTGCAAGATTTTTTGAGGCACTTGAAAATGGAGGGTGATCTGCAATTAAAAATAAGGAGCCACCATTTTCAACCCATTTCTTAATAAGTTGTATTTCTCGCTCTTCAAAAGCAGAATACACAGGTTTCTCCCAGTTATCGCTATTTTTTATGTGAAGTGCATTTGAAATTACCAATATTTTTATTTGATCTAACGATGTATTGCTTATCTTACTTGTTAATGGATAAACAGTATATCCATCCTTTTTAAGAATATTGGTAAAGGTGGTATATAGTCCTGAAGATGTGTGATAGTTATTGTGAGCCTCATCAATGTATACTTTTGGCCCGGTGCCTTGCTCATACTTAGGCTGAAAATCAGGAGCGTAATATTTGTCGGGCAAAATATCCAAAAATGGAGAATTAAGTATAACCAAAAGTAAATTTAGATAAACGAAATTTCGGTAATTATTAGGTCTAAAATTAGAAGAAGGTAGATTTTTGTTTAGCTTGATAAAGTAGATAAAAACCCCTAAGGCCATTAGGCTATAAATTAGTATTGGAACTAGTCCTTGACTAAACATATGCAAAAACGGAAGTATAATTACGATTAGAATTAAAAAGAAAAACAAAACATGATATAGTTTTTTGAAAAGCTGATTTTCCTTTTTTATTTCTCTAACTAAAAACATAATCAATAAAACTAGGAGTAATAAAAAGCTAACAATAACAACAATAACATGGTTAGGAATAAAAGTTAGCTTGATTAAGAAGGCAATTAGTAAAGTAAAGCTTGGCAAGTAAAATAACTTTTCCGATGTTTTCATAGTGCCCATATAGTAGTTTAAAAAATTCAAGAAACTATTTATTGTATTGGCAATTTAAAATTGCACAAAGTATAAAGTTACTGCCAGAAAGTTAACCAACAAGATTTCATCGAAATTTGTACTAAATTTACATAAGTGCTTTTATTTTTTATGGTTACTGGAAATTAAAAAATACTAATCATAAAAAGTGCATGGCATTAGTAAAGCCTTGTAATATAAAATTGTTTTAGGATTAGTATGACAGAGGAAGGCAAAGGTTTTATAACAGATAGCATTAATAAAAAAAGGAGGTATACATAAAAGTACGACCTCCATTTTAATTTTTAAAAGAAGAAATTATATCAATTCCAAGCTTCGCTTAATAAACTTAGTTAACTCCTCTCCTTTCAGCATTCCTTGCGATAATAAGGCTAAATCGCTGGTTTGCTTGCTTAGCTTTTTTTGCAATTCACCGTCTTTTTCGTCCAATATTTTCGAAATCAAAGGATGGTTACTATTTACAATCATGTTATAGGTTTCTGGAAATGAACCCATAAAATTCATGCCTCCACCACCGGTTGCGCTCATGTCTTTCATACGTCGCATAAACTCCGGTTGAGTAATTATCATGGGTTGATCCTTTTCGCTTAAACTTTCAAATTGTACGGTAAATTTTCCAACCGGTAAACCTGATTCAATTATTGGTTTAAGAGTATTTTGCTGATCTTCAGTTAATTTCGAAGGCATTGCATCTTCCTTCTTAATCAATTTATCAATTGTATCGGCATCAACACGAACGAATGAACAATTTTGCAATTTCATTTCCAGATGATTCACAAAATGGCTATCAAAAGGTCCGTCCATTACCAACACATCGTAACCTCGTTCTTTGGCAGTTTCAACAAAGCTGTGTTGTTCAACCGGATTATTAGTGTATAAATGCACCATCTTTTCATCCTTGTCGGTTTGAGCAGATTTAATATGTTGAGCATATTCCTCAATGGTAAAATACTTGTTTTCGGTATTTTTAAATAGGAAAAATTTAGCGGCTTTTTCATAAAATTTTTCTTCTGAAAGCATGCCATATTTTATAAACAAATTGATGTCGTTCCATTTGCTTTCAAAATCGTTGCGATCTTTTTTAAAGATTTCTTCCAATTTATCAGCAACTTTTTTAGTAATGTGAGCACTGATCTTTTTTACGTTGGCATCACTTTGCAAATAACTGCGACTTACATTTAATGGAATATCCGGCGAATCAATTACTCCTTGTAATAAGGTTAAAAAGTCGGGAACAATATTTTCAACCGAATCGGTAACAAACACCTGGTTGCAATACAATTGAATCTTGTCTTTTTGAACTTCAAAATTTCGTTTTAATTTTGGAAAAAATAGTATTCCGGTAAGGTTAAATGGATAGTCCACATTTAAGTGAATATGAAATAATGGATCATCACTAAACGGATACAACTCCTTATAAAAAGCAGTATAATCTTCGTCTTTTAAATCGACCGGTTTTTTAGTCCAAGCAGGCTGGGTATTGTTTATTGCTTTTTTATTAAAAATAATTTCAACCGGTAAAAATTTACAATATTTGGTAAGTAAGGTACTTATTCTCGCTTCTTCTAAAAATTCGAGTGAATCATCAGCGATGTGTAAAATAATATCGGTTCCTCTGGTTTTCTTAGTATCCTCAACTAAGGTGTAATCTGGACTACCGTCGCATTCCCAACGCACGGGAGTTGATCCTTTAACATGCGATTTGGTAAGTATTTCAACCTTGCTCGAAACCATAAAGGAGGAATAAAATCCAAGTCCAAAATGCCCAATAATAGAATTGGCTGCATCTGTTTTATCTTTGTATTTATTTACAAATTCTTCAGCGCCTGAAAAAGCAATTTGGGTAATGTATTTCTCTACTTCTTCAGCAGTCATACCTATACCATTATCGCGAATGGTGAGGGTTTTTGCTTCTTTATCAAGTATTACTTCAACTTTTAGTTTATCGGTATCGGCTTTCGCTTCTCCAACTGTTGAAAGCGTTTTGATTTTTTGGCAGGCATCGACTGCATTGCTAACTAATTCGCGCAAAAATATTTCATGATCACTGTAGAGAAATTTTTTAATGATGGGAAATATATTTTCCGTTTGAACATTGATTTTACCGCTTTGTGTAGCCATTTGTATAGTTTTAAATTTTGATATTAAATTTTGAAGGTCTTTCCCTTTTCAATCCTTGTGCCACTTGATTTTTTATGACATTATGACAATGTGTTTGGTAGTTTATGAATCACCCAATAAAAGTGAGTTCAAATGGATGGTATAGTCTATAATCGAAGCGTTAAAGCCCCTGCTGTTGTGATGGATTAAAAATAAATATGTTCAATAGCGATTTGATTCTGCTTTAAAATTGGTGTGCTGTTACATTTTTAAATCTTACATCAAGCATCTTGGGTTCAAAAAATACTTACATTAGTTGCATTAAAGTTGAATAAAATGCAAGGTATTTTTATTAACTTTTTTCCGCTATGAGCCTATGAGCTATTTATTAAGGTCAAATTTACTTGTGCAATTTATCTTACTAGTAGGAATATTAATATTTTCAAATTCAATCACCACTGCTCAATCAAAAGAATCATTCGATTCAAACAAACTAAATTTAGGCGACACTATTAAAATAAATGAAGCTCTTTTATTAGCAAATAAATTAGTTTCAAAAAATACGGATTCCTCGATTTACTATTGTAACGTAGCACTGCAAACTGCTGAAAAACTAAATTGGTCATTAGGAGAGCATCGTTGTTACGAAATACTCAGCAAAGTATATGGAATAAAAGGAGATTCAGTTCAATCGATGCAATTGTTTGAACGTGCCGTAAAAGTGCTCGATCAAATGCTGAAAGCCAATCCAGATAAAGAGATACAAAAATCTCAAAATACAGCGAAATCTAATTTAAACAGTCAAAAATTTGAAAAACCAATTACTGTTTTGTTGAATGGAATAAAATCGGCTGAAGCATCAGGAAATAACATACTCTTGATATATTATCTCGAAAAAACAGGTTTACATTATCAGGAAGAGAAAAATTTACCACAGTCCTTGCATTATTATTTTAGATCCTTGCAAAAGTCATACGCAGTAAACAAGGAAGATCGTGTTGCAAGTTTATTAAATCGGATTGGTGGAATTTATTTTTTAATGAATATGCCTCAGGAAGCAATACATTATTTTCAAAAGGCCTTGCAACAATCTGCCATACATTCAAACAAAATTGCCATGCTTGAGAATTACAGTGAATTGGCTAGTATTTATACTGAATTGACAGAAAGTTCAAGTAGGGAAAATGCTAATTATAAACAGGCTTTTTATTATTGTACGGAAGCCCTTAAATTAAGTAAGGAAATTGGTAATGCTGAATTACAGCTTATAAATCTAACAAAACTTGGTCGACTATATACCTATTCAACAAATTATAGTGAAGCAGAAAAACGTTTACAAGAAGCAATGAATATTTCGTTGCAATTGAATGCTCCCAAACTCCAAAAAGACATTTACCGCGCGCTCAGCATTCTATATGAAAAGCAAGGAAATACCAACATGGCATTGGCAAATTACAAAAGTGCTGTAAAGTTGCGAGATTCATTGTTTAACGAAGAAACGGAGAATCAGTTAACACGAAAGGAAATGAATTTTGAATTCGAGCGCAGAGAAGCCGGAATTAAATTAGAACAAAAGAAAAAGGATGAGTTGTTGGAGCAGGAAAGAAAAAAACAAAAAATAATTCTTTGGTCGGTATTAATTGGATTAACCTTATTAATTGGTTTCATCATTTTTATAACTCGTTCGTTACATCTTACCCGTAAACAAAAACAAGTAATTGAAAGCAAGAAACAAGAAGTTGAAAATCAAAAAATAGAAATTGAAAAAAAGAATAAAGAAATTAATGATAGCATCAATTATGCGTTAAGAATACAGCAGGCAAAGTTACCTCGTAAATCTTTTATTAAAGAAAACCTTCAACAATCTTTTGTATTGTATTTACCAAAGGATATTGTTAGTGGTGACTTTTATTTTTTCTTTAAAACCGAAAATGGAGTTTATATTGCAGCAGTTGATTGCACTGGTCATGGCATTCCGGGTGCTTTTATGAGCATGGTTGGTTCCGAAAAATTGTATGAATCAGTTACTCGAATGGAGGAAGTTTCTACCATACTTAGTCACATGAATCGAGGCATTAAAGCTTCGTTGCGTCAAAGTGATGCAGGGACTTCCATTCGCGATGGCATGGACATAGCTTTATGCCGTTTGTTTCCGGTTGATAAAGTTGTACAAGGTGAAGCCTGTACTTTGGAGTTTGGAGGAGCAAATCGCACCCTTTGGATTTGTAGAAAAGATGCAAGTGAATTGGAAGAATACAAACCTACAAAAGCAGCTCTGGGCGGACATACCAGCGACAGTCAAGAGTTTATTTCATATACTATTTCACTCAATAAAGGAGATACGATTTACCTATTTACCGACGGATATGCAGACACCTTTGGAACCATTAATAAAAAGTTAACTACCAAAAAATTTAAACAACTTTTGCTTGAGATACAACATTTAAGCATGGATAAACAAGAAATTTTTCTAAGTAATTTTATTGCAAAATGGAAGGGCGACACTGAGCAAGTGGATGATATATTGGTAATTGGAGTTCGAATTTAAAGCCGCAAGAACAAATTAGCTAGCTTAATTAGAAAACAAAAATTTATTGGGGCGAATAATGTTTTGACGAATCGCAAACATGACCAGGGAAGCTGTGTTCGTCAGGCCCAATTTATTCATGATGTTTTTACGATGCGTAATCACAGTATGCGTGCTCAAAAATAACTGTTCCGCAATTTGTTTGTTAGTCATGCCTTCAGAAACCAAAGAAATAATTTCAGATTCACGTGCCGAAATTTTCACGCCGTTGCATGAAAATGCCGGAATTGCTGTATCTTCAATAAAATCGGTTTCAGGAGCATTGATTTCATTCAAAATTTTTCCACAAAAAAATGCCTCTCCTTGAAGTGTGCTTTCAATGGCTTCAGTAATTTCATTCTTATCGCAATCAATCATTAAAAAACTCAATACACCATTTGCAATTGCCTGAGAAAAGACTGTTTTACTGGGCCGATCAGTGATGGCCAAAATTTTTGTATCGGGATAAGCTAATTTAATTCTAGAAATATCCGATAAGCTAAAACCACTTGAAATAAAGTTAATTATTACCACATCGGGCTGATTCTTAACTACTTTTTCAATTAAAAGATCAGCGTTTTCTACTTCGTCGCATACATAGCTATCATTACTACTAACAAGGGTTTTTAAGCCTTCTCGCAGTAAAAAATTACTGTCGGCAACCAGTATTTTGTAATTCATTGAAGGGTACAATTTTGCTGCAAATTTAGCACAATTAATTGCACCTCAAAAGGTGAAATAAACACTCCAGTTAATTCAACTAAAAGAATCTCAACAATACCAATTATTAGCAGTATTCTTGAGATTCTTTCAGTTAAAATTCTTACAAAGTAAAACGTATTACACCAAAAATATTCCTTCCAGGGGCATTTATTCCACTAGAAAAAGTACGGTATTGTGTATCAAAAATATTATCAATACCGCTTTGAATTGTGATGTACTTATGCACTTTATAAGAAACACGTAAATTAGCTGTAAACCAAGCAGGCATACCTTCTGCAGGAGCGTATTGTGCATTATCTTCACCGGAAGTACTGTAATTTTTCGCCTTTTTCCAACCATTGTAATTAACAAAAAATTTGGCGCTAAATTTTTCCAATGAATATGTTAATCCCAAATGCGCCATAAATGGAGGAATATGATCTAACGGTACATCAGCACTATCAGTTTTCACTCGTCCGTAAGTATAGTTCATAGAAAAATCAGTCGTGAAATGTTCAGAGAATTGGTTATTCAATGTAGTTGCAAACCCATAAATATATGCTTTGCCTTTATTTTGATTCGCTGTAACTTTACTCAAAACACCTTGATACAGAATTGAATCATTTCCTTGATAGCTAAATTTATCGTTCACAATTGCATCAATAAACTGTGTATAATAAATACTGCTTTCCCACCTTGCTTTTGACTCAAACCATTTAGTAATTCCAATCTCAGTGTTGATCGTTTTCTCAGGTTTTAAATCACTATTCGGTACAATCACAGTGCCCTTTACTGTTTCAAATACTTTAGCTAAATCGTCCACATTGGGAGTTCGGAATCCTGTTGAAAATAAGAATGAAAGTTTCAAATCATCACTAGGAGTATTTATTAAACCTAAGCTTCCTGAGTAAAGGGGTTGTTGCTGATTGGCATCGCTAAATGGAAATTGAAAAAATGTAGTATCAACAAAAGTTGACTTTAAAGATGAAAACCCAACTCGAATACCATCGGTTAAAAGAAGGTTTTCGTTAATTTGGTAAGTATGTGACAAGTAAACTCCGCTTGTGAGTAAGGTATTTTTTCCATCCGGATAACGTGTATCCAGCTTAGCTGTAGTATCGGCAACAATATCTTTACGATTCGCTGTCGATTTCAAATCGTTGTATTGAAAATCAATTCCTAACCGCACCACATGTTTTTGACTTTTGTGTTGAACATCAAAGGCACCGCCCACAACACCTACATTCTCGATTCTACTATCGCGATAAATACTATTAAATCTTCGACTAACTCGGCTCTCCTCAATAGCCTGATAATTTAATCCAAAATGTATCCTTTGAAAAAATGAAGATTCGTCATTTTTATTAAAATCGTATGCGGTAAGTAGTCGTTCTTGCGGACCATAATACCATTCGCTAAATCTCAAACCTGTATTTGAAGGATCTGTAAGGCGGTCGTAGCGAGGAATATCAGTTGAGTTGGAATATTGAATATTTAATTGATGCGACAATTTTTCGGATGGTTGAAATAATACCTTTTGAAGAATATCGTATTGGCTATAACCACTTTGAATTTGATTGTAACGACTGGTATTTTTAACCAATGAATCTGTATTGTTAAATCGTTTTACATAATAAAATCGTTCACCGTAAGTTTTATCATAAAATGGATTCTGATTTGCCCCGCTTCGTAAATCACCAAACTGCGAAAATGTAAATGAAGTTAAGGAAGCAATTTTTCCGGTGCCAATATTAAAATCAACATGTCCGGTACTTTCATTGTTTACATCTCCATATCTATAAAAGGCATTTACTTTTAAATTGTTTTTTTCACCTGCAGCAGCAAGCATCGGCTTTTTTGTAAAAAAACAAATGGCACCACCTAATGCATCGCTTCCATAAATTGTTGTTGCAGGACCAAAAAGTACTTCTGCCCTATCTAAAATAGCATTGTCAAGGGTAATTATATTTTGCAAATGGCCTGAACGATAAATGATATTGTTCATACGAATTCCGTCAACAACAATTAAAACACGGCTTGCTTCAAAACCTCGAATAACGGGACTACCACCACCTTGCTGACTTTTTTGAACCGAAATTTTACCGGTGCTTTGCAAAAGGTCGGCAGTAGTTTGAGCCTGTGCTGAGCTAATTTGTTTTGCATCCAGCACTTCAATTTGATGTGCTACTTTTCTTTTACTTTCCTCCACCTTATTTACTGAAATTACAACCTCATTTAGTTGTTTAATAGTGTCAGATGAATCATCTTGAGCCTTTAAAAAAAGAGGGCTTATAGTATAAATTAGTAGTTGTGTTAATTGTATATAGGTACTTTTCATAAATTTTAATTTCTGTTGAAATTTCTAATTAAATGTTTGTACAGCCTGATTTATAAAATATTGCCTTACTGGCAGCAATTAAAAAACACAACTGTTGGATTGAAAAACTAGTTCACCTAAGACCTTTGATAAAAAGCAATTAAGTACCAATGCTTACAATATTTCTAGCATTGATAACCGAAAAGCATATTTAATTAAAACATAAGTTTAACTGTTCTTCAACAAAAATTGAATGGAGAAATTTTAGGAGGAGGACTTGTTATAGGAATTCGAAATTCTTTAAGGGCTATTTCAAAAAAAATAGAATAAGATACTTGTTGAATTGATTGACAAAATGAATACTCATTGATTGAGGGTAAATAAAGGAGCATAGCTAATTGGCTAAGATCATTAAAAAGTTGCTTTTGGTGAGTTGAGAAATGACGAATAAAAATAGCCAAGTGCTGTTTAATTTTCAGTTCTTTTGAATCATCCAACACCGTTAAATAAATGGTTTGCTTATGCTTTTTCATACGAACAATATCGTATAAATGCCCATCCCATTCAATTTCTCTACCTTGCTCAATAGCGTAATTTGCAAAATCTTTTTCGCTAATAATTAAATACTCAAATTCGGAAGCTGCGGTTTTAGTGTAATTAAGTTGTTGCTCTTGTATAAACAATTGATGTAATTTAAGCCACCACACTCCGGCTCCTTGCTGAATTAAAAGTATGCTAACAAAAACAACAACGCTTAGTTTTTTCATCTTAATTAATCGCAGCATTCAAAATCTCTCAAATTCATTTTTTAAGAAATACCTTGCACTGCGTATTTTCTTTGTTGCGTAAAAATAAAATAAGAATGACTTGCTTCCAATAAATTGTTAAAAAGAATTAAATACCGGTGAAAATAGTTCATTATTGAGAATGCCGTATATCTTTGCATCCATGAAAATCTGGAAAAAATCAGTTTTACTATCTTTGTTGACCTTGTTTACATTGACTATTATTTTAGATAGTACAAAATGTTTTTTCAAATCCAATGTATCTGATTTTCTGTGTGATACTTCCGATTTTGATGCTGAAGAAAAGGAGAAAGAAACTGAAAAATCAAATGAAAAAAATGAAAAGGAAATTTATTTTGCTTCCCATTTTTCAACAACACAACTACTTTACTTTTTACAACACACCATTAATCTAGAACTACACTCTAGATTAAATTTTTCCTCCTCCGATTACAGCCAGGTGGTTTATTCACCTCCTGAGATTGCCTAATAAAGCCGCTCTTACTGCAGGTACAAGCTTGTGTATTAGTTATTGGATGGTTCTAGTATAGGACTTTCCGGCAAAATCAAACACTACATCCATACATCTATTCTCCAACTCTGTCAAAATTTTACGATTTGATAGTTGAAGAGGCGTGGTTTAACAACAAATCATCAATTATTCACTAATTAAAACCAAATTTATTATAGACTATGACTACAACCAAAGAAAATAATTCGAGTGGAATAACCTTCAAATACATAAAAAACGATTTACCTGCAAGTATCGTGGTATTTTTTGTGGCAGTTCCGCTTTGTTTGGGAATTGCCTTAGCTTCGGGAGCACCTTTGTTTTCGGGTATAATAGCAGGTATAGTTGGAGGCGTTGTTGTAGGTGCAGCTAGTGGTTCAGCGCTTGGCGTGAGTGGACCTGCAGCAGGATTGGCCGTAATTGTATTATCATCAATTGCCTCACTTGGAGGAAACTATAATGCTTTTTTATTGGCTGTTGTTGTATCCGGAATCTTACAAGTTGCAATGGGTTACTTGCGCGCAGGTTTTATCGCCTACTTCTTTCCCGGTTCGGTAATTAAAGGAATGTTAACAGGAATTGGATTGCTTATAATTCTGAAACAGTTTCCACATGCACTTGGATGGGATAAAGATGCAATTGGGGATGATGAGTTTTTTCAAGCCGATGGACAAAATACCTTTTCAGAAATAGCCAAGGCCATCGAATACATAACTCCGGGTGCTGTAGTTATTGGTATTATTTCTTTAGCTATTTTAATTCTTTGGGAAAAGGTGCTGGCGCATCGTCACCGCATATTTCAGTTGATTCAAGGCCCCATTGTTGTTGTTATTGTTGGAATTTTGATGAATGTTGCCTATCAAAATGGAATGTTTGGTTTTAGTTTAGCCGATGATCAAGTAGTTCGTTTACCTGTTCCATCTTCATTTTCAGGATTTATCAATCAATTTACCTTACCTGACTTTACCCAATTTGGCAATTTTGAAATCTACAAGATCGCAATTATTCTTGCCATTGTTGGAAGTTTAGAAACCTTGTTAAGCGTTGAAGCTGCCGACAAACTAGATCCTGATAAGCGCGTAACTCCTACCAACCGTGAATTAAAAGCTCAAGGATTAGGAAATATTCTTTCAGGTATGATTGGCGGATTACCGGTTACTCAGGTTATTGTGAGGAGTTCTGCAAACATTGCCTTTGGTGCAAAAACAAAACTATCGGCAATTCTTCATGGTGCATTTTTATTAATTAGCGCTATAACCATTGCAAGTTTATTAAATAAAATTCCGTTGGCAAGCTTGGCGGCCATCTTACTAATGGTAGGATATAAATTAGCTAAACCTTCTTTATTTAAACAGATGTATAACTTGGGATGGGAACAATTTATGCCCTTTGTGGCCACTGTAGTTGCAATACTTGTTAGCGATTTATTAAAAGGAATCACTTTCGGAATTTTGGTAGGAATTTTTTACACCTTACGCCATAGCTATCGAAATTCGCATCATCTAAAAGATATTACCACCAACGATAAAGGACAAGAAGTACATCATTTGGTGCTTGCTGAAGAAGTTTCCTTTTTTAACAAGGCGAGTGTATTACAAGTGTTGAATGAAATTCCGGCTAACTCAAAAGTAGTTATCGATTGCTCAAATTCAAAATCTATAGCCTATGATGTAATTGAATTAATTCAGAATTTTGAGAGTAATGCGAAAACAAAAAATATTGTGGTCGAAAAAATAAAATTCAATCCTTAATCCATTTTCTAAAGATAAAGCATCTATTTCAAATCATTGTGAACACAACTATCATTAAATTATAAATTTATCAAAATAGCAAAAACTAAAAATACTCAGAATATGAAAGCACATACACATGAAACCCAACAATCAATAACACCTTTGCGTGCCATTGAAATATTAAAAGAAGGAAATCAACGCTTTATAAATAATTTAAAAGCAAATAGAAACCTATTGCAACAAGCCAATGAAACACGCGAGGGACAATGGCCCTTTGCAGTTATATTGAGTTGTATAGATAGTCGTACTTCAGCAGAATTAATTTTTGACCAGGGATTGGGAGATATTTTTTCAATACGTATAGCAGGTAATATAGTTAATACTGATATTATCGGAAGTATTGAATTTGGCTGCAAAGTAGCAGGTTCAAAATTAATTGTGGTATTAGGTCATACTAAATGTGGTGCAATTAAAGGAGCCTGCGATCATGTTGAAATGGGCAACTTAACCGAATTGTTGTCAAAAATTCAACCTGCTCTTTACCAGGAAAAACAAACTTCAAAAAGTGAAGATAGAACCTCTAAAAACAGTGAATTTGTTGAAAACGTTGCAACGTTGAATGTACATCGTTCAGTAAAAACAATTGTTGATCGAAGTTATATTTTGGAACAAATGATTGAAAAAGGAGAAATAGCAATCATAGGCGCTAAGCACAATATTGAGACCGGTATAGTTGAATTTTATCCTGAAACTTTAATCTCCAACAAATCCGATGTACGAACTCAAATGAGTTATTAATGGCAAACACTTATTTGAAATTACAACTTCTAAATTCCTGAAAATGGTATCGACACTAATGAACGAAAGCACTCAAACTACTTCTACTCAGTTTAATGAAACAAAGGTACTTGAGTTACTTAAACATTATTTACCAACTCAAACTCCATTAAAGGATTTTATACACCATAATTCTTTGCATGCTTTCCAAAAATCTAAATTTTATGATGCAATTTTTGAAGCCTCAGAAATTTTTGGATTTCATGTAACACTCGAGTTGAAAGAATACCGAAAATTAATTGAAATAAATCGGATTTCTGAAGCCAGCTTGAATCGAGCTATAAGTGAAGTTATTGCAGAGAAGGAGGTAGAACATTGGAAACAAAAAATTCTTCATCATAGCTATACAGAAACCTTTATTCCGCAAATAGGTGTTATTCGCGCTAACTGGAAAAAACATTTCCAGATTGACCTGGATAGCATGGTTCAACCACAATTGTTTCGCATACTTTGTTGTTACTTAGACCAGGGGATTTCAACTTGGAAATTTCCTGTTGAAAAAGGTGGATTTCTAGAAAGCCTGCAAACCCTTGAGAAAAATAGTAAGATTAGTATTTTCAAGTCAAATAGAGCGCGTTTGCTTTTTCTAAACAAGCATACAAGCATAAAAGAATTGTTAGACATTTTGGTTGGTAAGGAAGAATTTTATACCAATTATTTAATCGATTTACAATTTAGTCATCGTGGCTGGTCAGGCATGGTAGCTGCCATTGAATCAAATCCATCAGTCCTACTTGACACAAAATTAATTTCTTTAAAAGAATTAATTCTGTTTGAACTATTGCTCGAAATTGATGCTTTGGAAACAACGTTTGGAAGCAATTTTAAAAAGTTAGGAGAATTTTTATTTGGAAAACCTGTCAATTTATTTGCACCAAAAACCGAAACGGAATTAACTACTGTACTAAAAATTTTACAAAATGCCTTTGAATGGAGTTATTACGATGAGGTACTTTCAGGTATTCAAGCTGCTTCAAAACAAAAAAAGGAAACTATAACTACTCCTACATTTCAAGCAATATTTTGCATTGACGAAAGAGAATGTTCTCTTCGACGTCATGTTGAAAGTTGCGATACACAGTGCGAAACTTTAGGAAGTCCCGGATTTTTTGGAGTAGAATTTTATTTTCAACCTCAAGGTGCTAAATTTTACGACAAACTTTGTCCGGCACCGGTTACTCCAAAATATTTAATAAAAGAAAACAATGTTAGCGCTGAACGTCCGCACGATGTGCTGTATGATGCTAAAGTGCAAACATTGTTAGGTGGACTGGCCGCTACTTTTACTTTAGGATTTGCAGCAGCAATGCGCATGTTTTTAAATTTATTTAGCCCTAAGATGAGCCCGGCTATTTCCAATGCTTTTGCTCACATGGACAGTAGCTCAGTTTTAACTATTGAAAATAAGCATCTAGAAGACAGAGAGAATGATTTGCAGATTGGATTTACACTCAATGAAATGACACAACGAGTTGAAGCCTTGTTGCGTGGAATTGGATTAACTCAAAACTTTGCGCCACTTGTTTATGTAGTTGCGCATGGTTCGAGCAGTGCCAATAATCCGCATCATGGCGCCCATGATTGTGGAGCTTGCAGTGGTAGACCCGGGTCTGTTAATGCCCGTGTATTTGCAGCAATGGCGAATCATCCAAAAGTAAGAATGCAACTTCAACAAAATGGTATTACCATTCCAAGTGCTACGCAGTTTATCGGTTCCCTGCACGATACAGCTGCTGATGAAATAGAATTTTATGACGAATCGGTACTGAGTGAATCCAATCAAAATAATCATCAAATACACAAACAAACTTTTGAAAAAGCCTTGGATTTAAATGCCAAAGAACGTTCAAGAAGATTTGCTTCTATTAAAACAAAATCGTCTTTAACTAAGGTGCGACAAGCAATAAAAGAGCGCTCGGTTTCATTATTTGAGCCCCGTCCCGAATTAGGCCATGGTACCAATACCCTTTGCATTGTGGGGCGAAGAGACTTAACCAAAAAATTATTTCTCGACCGTCGTGCTTTCTTAAATTCCTATGACTATCGAAGCGATCTCGAAGGAAATTTTTTAACAGGTATCATGCGTCCCTTAGGTCCTGTTTGTGGAGGTATTAATCTCGAATATTATTTTTCGCGAGTAGATAATTATAAGCTTGGAGCAGGTACCAAATTGCCTCATCATGTAATGGGCTTGTTTGGTGTTGCCAATAGCTGCGATGGAGATTTGCGACCCGGATTACCTTTGCAAATGATTGAAGTACACGATCCTGTGAGGTTACTAATTGTAGTGGAACATTTTCCGGATGTGATTTTAAAATCCATACAATCCAGTCCCGAAATGTACGAATGGTTTATTAACGAATGGGTACATTTAATTGCGTTTCATCCAGAAACAAAACAAATCTACCGCTTCTTAAACGGAGCATTTCATTTACACACAGTATTGCATAAACAACCTGATTCAATAGATGAAACCCAGCGTATAATTGAGCAAGCTAAGGAAATGGAAAGTAATTGGATCGTAGATGCTACACTCGAAAATTTGCCGGTTTATACACTAAATTAAATCTTGAATGAACGAATTTTTACAACTATTTTTATGGTTACCCTTTATCGGTTTCATAACAATTATGGCCGTGCCTGCTAAAAAAGAAAAGTTAATAGCAGATCTTTCAATTTCAATTAGTTTCCTACTTGCTTTGTTAATGCTCGCATTTTTAACTATATGGTTGATGGTTGGAATGCCTTTGATTGATTATAAAGGAATTGTGCTGTTTGAAACCGATGAAATTTCAATTTTTATTGATTTATATTTTGATAAAATTTCTGCTGTTTTTTCTTTTATCGGCGCAATAATGAGTTTTATAGTATTTCGATTTAGTAAATTTTATTTGCATCGCGACCCAGGATTTAAGCGCTATTATGCTTTAATGCTCTTGTTTTTAATGAGCTACAATTTTGTTGTACTCTCCGGTAACTTTGAAACACTTTTTTTGGGATGGGAAATTGTGGGTATTTGTTCATTTTTATTAATTGGATTTTTCAGAGATCGTTACTTACCTGTTCGCAATAGTTTAAAAGTAATTTCTCTGTATCGTTTGGGCGATATTTTTTTAATTCTCGCAATGTGGATGAGCCATCATTTGTGGCATCAAAACATAACCTTTCTTCAATTAACTGATACCAATTCGGTGTTGGAGCACATTAGCGAACATAACTGGTATGCCTTTTTTATTGCATTAATGATAGTATTAGCATCGATGGTAAAGTCGGCAACATTTCCATTTTCTTCCTGGTTACCGCGAGCAATGGAAGGACCAACTTCTTCAAGCGCATTATTTTACGGTGCTCTTTCAGTTCACTTAGGTGTATTTTTACTGTTGCGTACACTGAATTACTGGGAAAGTTTACTTTTAATTAAAGTCCTAATTTTTGGGATAGGAATACTTACCTCCTTTGTTGCCACTAGTATTGCATCGGTTCAATCGTCAGTAAAAGTTCAAATTGCTTATGCTTCTATTGCGCAAATTGGACTCATGTTCGTAGAAATTTCACTTGGATTTTATGAGTTGGCATTGGTACATTTTGTTGGCAATGCTTGCTTACGTACATATCAATTATTGGTTTCTCCTTCGGTTTTGGGATATAAAATACATAGCATGTTTTTCACTTTCGAACCAACAAAAACCAGTTCCGGTTCTTCTTTCTTTTTCACTTTAAAAAATAGCCTGTTCATGCTTTCTTTACAGGAATTCAGGCTCGATAATTTGTTGCAAAAGTATTTGTGGAATCCTGTAAAAAGGGTTGGAAATTCGCTTCATTTTTTATCTAATCCGGTTGCGCTGAGTATGTTGTTTTTACTATTTGTTTTTGGTTTTAGCAGCAATTATTTTATTTCTATTTTACCGGAATATGTGCATGATACTTTACCTCATCTATTTTCTTTACTTGCATTAATGCTTATTGTTAGAGCCTTTACCGAAAAACAGGATCCCTTTTTTGCTTGGTTGTTTTGTGTAGCATCACAGCTATTTCTTACGCTTTCAATTTCTTTGTTAAATGAAAATTTCGGACAAAATCATGTATTGCTTTATTTTAGTGGTGCAGGAATATTTGCCTTAATAGGATTTCTTACCTTAGCGCGACTAAAAAAACTTGAACCCGAGCTTTCTATGCTTGATTTTCAAGGACACAGCTACGAGCATCCGAAGCTTGCATTGTTATTTTTAATTTCATGTTTGGGATTCTTAGGATTACCCTTTACTCCTACCTTTATCGGTATTGATATTTTGTTTAGTCATATTCACAAGCACGAAGAATTATTGATTGTATTTACAGCGCTTAGTTTTTTGATAATGGAGATTTCCATTTTAAGAATTTATGCTCGATTATTTTTAGGCACTCATACTAAGAATTACCATCCTATTGCCTATCGTTCTTCCTAGTGTTTAGCTTACATCGTATCCCTTATAAATTTTAAAACATCGTGTTAACTCCAGTTAAAATTGTAGTACTTAGCTTTCTTTTTGCAACACAAGTAGTGTTGGCAAAGGAACCCGGTTCTTGGACTATGTTT
>DGQS01000090.1 GCA_002389785.1 Bacteroidetes bacterium UBA4408 | reverse complement strand
CAACTTATTCTAGGACGTTACATAACACAGTCAATTACTTACAGGAATTATTATAAATTGCAACGTGTGTAGGAAAGTTCTCCCATTCCATATCACCGGCTTTTGTAGCAAAATCAGGGCAGTTTGTAAATATTGAGTTAAATTGTTCTTTGTATTTTTTCTTTGATACCACCATAGCATTACCGCCTCCTTCTTGCACAATAAGATAAGATGGACCTTTTCCGCCAATTAGAGGAGTACTTGTATTTGGAGAGATCTGACTGGTTTGAAGCGATCCATCCGGATCAACATACACTTTTAACTTATCGTTATTTCTTCCGGGATTTAAACGTTGTAACAATGCGCTATTCCCACTTTTAGGCATTTTAACCATTTCGTAATAAATCCATTTACAATCTATCACATTCGGAACATTTACTTTATTTGAAGAGGCATTCACTGTTTCAGCAATTCTTTGCAAATTACTTGGTTTCATTCGAACAATTATAACATCTTCAGCTTTAAACTTTTTTTTGTCACTACCGTCATCCGGTTTTACGGCAAATGATTTTAATTTACCGCTCATTTGCATACACATTTTAAGTACTCCTTTGGTAACGCTGCTATCACTTGCCAACACTTCACAAGGTTGGTTCATAGGCATGTGCGAATCGTCAAATTCGGGCACAAATTGGGCTCGACCGGATAAAGTACCGAGCAATAGTGCACTTGCTAAAATAAGTTTGTTTAATTTCATAATTATCTTGGTTTAGTTTGTCGACTAATTTATAAAAATTATAACAATTTGATTTAAAAACTGAATTAATTAAAAAAATAATCTTTACTACTATATCTTTACCTTCGCAATGAAAATTGAAATCGAGTGGGAATAGTTAAAAACACAAAGAAAAAATTTGGAGAGTATTTTCTAAAAAAGGAAACAGAAGGACTCTATCGAACAAAAAAAGCCATTAATTTTACGGAAGCAAAAAGTATTGGAATTTTATTCGATGCTACTGTGGCGGAAGATTTTGAATTGGTAAAAAAGTACATTAAATTTTTGAAAGACCATAAAAAACGAGTTCGTTCTTTTGGTTTTTACAATGCCAAAGAAATACCAACCATGCAGTACTCAAAACTAGAATACGATTTTTTTACTCGTAAGCAAGTTAACTGGCATTTTAAACCTACCGATCCATTAATCAAAAATTTTGTAGAGGAAGAGTTTGACCTGCTTATCAATTTTACGGTACACCAATGCTTACCTTTGGTTTACATTGCTGCACTTAGTAAGGCTAAGTTTAAAATCGGGAAGCACTTCCCAAACTATGAAATGTATTATGATTTATTACTCAATGTTGAAGAAGGAAAATCACTGAAATATTTCATGCGCAATGTAGATGTGTATTTAAATATGATCAATGCTAAAGAAGAAATATAAAAAAGGTAACAGAAATTACCTTGATACAAACTCAACTTATGTTGATAAAGAATTCAATTCATAAAAAAATATCAAAATGAATAATAAAGCATTTAAAGGTACCGGAGTTGCAATTGTAACTCCATTTAAAAGCGATTTTAAGGTGGATGAAACAGCCTTAAGAAAATTGGTCAATCACCTCATTGATGGAAAAGTTGATTACTTGGTAATATTAGGTACTACTGGCGAATCGGTAACCCTTACCAAAGAGGAAAAAGTGCAGGTAACCAGATGTGTAATTTCAGCTACCAAGGGTAGGATACCTTTGGTTTTGGGAATAGGAGGTAACAATACTGCCGAAATAACTCATCAGTTAAAGAACACCGATGTCACAGGAATAGATGCAATCCTATCAGTCTCACCTTCTTATAATAAACCCAATCAGGAAGGAATTTATCAACATTTTAAAGCCGTTGCTGAAGCCTCTCCATTGCCTATAATTTTGTACAACGTACCTGGCCGTACAGGGTCAAACATGACCTCCGAAACTACCTTACGTTTAGCAAATGACTTTAAGAAGTTTATTGGTATTAAGGAAGCCAGTGGTAATATTGAGCAATGCATGCGTATTGCTAAGAATAAACCGAACGATTTTTTGCTTATTTCGGGGGATGATAATTTAACTGTACCCATGATGGCAATTGGAGCAAAGGGAGTAATATCGGTTGTGGCCAATGCTTTTCCTTTTGAAACATCAGAAGCTGTGCGCTTTGCTTTAAAGCAAGATTTTGAAAAGGCGAGTGCTTGCTATTTTCAACTCATGGAAATCACCGATTTACTTTTTGCAGATGGTAGCCCGGGAGGGGTAAAAGCCGTATTAAAAAAGTTAAATATTTGTGAAGATACAGTGCGATTACCTCTCATGAATATTAATAAAACTGTTGAGGAAAAACTTCTAGCTTTAATTCAGAAAATGCAGCTCGCTGCGGTTTAAGGCTTAAACTAATTCATATCAGTTCGGGTGTTTTAATTGCAAATAACCATCCTCCTAGATGCAACTAATTCATTCAACTGATATTTAAAGAAGCGGCTAGATTAATTCTGAAAAATCAGGCAACTCTTTCAAAAAAATAACTTCTTCTTTTTCATAAACAATTCTGCAACAAAAATGCTGAATGCCATTGGTAACCAGTAAGTAATTTACTCGCAAAGGCATGTTGTATCGCGCTATTTGATCAAAAGTAGATTGGGTAATTTTTATATCACTTGCCTTGCACTCAACAATTAACGCAGGTTTTAACGCATCATCATAATACACGATATCCGGTCTTCTCAACAGCTCATTATACCTCAAAGATGATTCAACAGCAAGGCGTGAAGCGGGATAATTTTTATGCTCAATTAAGTAGTTTACCACATGCTGCCTAACCCATTCTTCGGGTGTAAGCACAACAAATTTCTTTCTTATTCTATCAAAAATTTGCGTTCTTTGAGAATGGTTTTTTAGTTTTACGGCATAGGAAGGAAGATTGAGTGTTGGATACATATTGCTGAAATTTCAAAACAAATATATACTTTGTGATGCTTATTAATTTAACCACATTAAACAATGAAAAGTAAAAAGGAAATTGTAGATAATTGGCTGCCTCGGTATACCGGTAAAAATTTGGAAGAATTTGGGGAGTATATTTTACTTACCAATTTTGGAAATTATGTAAAAATGTTTTCCGACTGGAATAATGTGCCCGTAGTGGGGGTTGATAAACCAATGCCCAATGCCACTTTTGAAAATATTACGATTATTAATTTTGGAATGGGAAGTGCAAATGCCGCTACAGTTATGGATTTACTTAGCGCAATCAATCCAAAAGCAGTATTATTTTTAGGGAAATGTGGAGGATTGAAAAAGAAAAACGAACTCGGCGATTTAATATTACCCATTGCTGCTATACGAGGAGAAGGTACCTCCAACGATTATTTTCCTCCGGAAGTTCCTGCATTACCGGCATTTATGTTACAAAAGGCAGTATCTACCACAATTCGAAATCACAACAAAGATTATTGGAGTGGCACTGTTTACACCACCAATCGCAGAGTGTGGGAACACGACGATGAATTTAAAAACTATTTGCGAAAATTGCGTTGCATGGCCATCGACATGGAAACGGCGACCATTTTTACTACCGGATTTTTCAATCAAATTCCAACCGGTGCATTGCTTCTTGTAAGCGACCAACCCATGATTTCGGCAGGTGTTAAAACTGCAGAAAGCGATCAAAAAGTGACGCAAAATTTTGTCGATGAGCACCTTAAAATTGGCATTGATTCATTAAAAGAATTAATCAATAATGGGTTAACTGTAAAGCATCTTCGTTTCAGTTAAAAGCTTAGCATGGCAAAGAAAGCAGAGGGTCTTACTTTCGAAAGTATCAGTAGCGAAATAAAGGCGAAAATTTATAAGCCGGTTTATTTTTTAGAAGGGGAGGAACCCTACTATATTGATTTGATTGCTGATTTAATTGCTGAAAACGTACTCGAAGAAAGCGAACGCGAATTTAATCAAAGCATACTTTACGGAAAAGACATTGATTCAATGCGGCTCATCAGTGAAGCAAAGCGTTTTCCGATGATGGCCGAACGGCAAGTACTTATTATTAAAGAAGCTCAGGAAATTAAAGACCTTGAAAAAGCTACCAAAGTTACCGTTGGTACTAAGCGTAAAGAAGAGGAAATTAATTTATTGGAAGAGTACATCAAAAATCCTCAACCCACCACTTTACTTGTGATTTGTTTTAAATACAAAACACTGGACAAGCGAAAATCACTAGGCAAAACCTTGGTCCAAAGTGGTTATTTGTTTAACTCTACAAAATTATACGAAAATGAACTTCCGGGTTGGATTGAAAAATATAGTAAAGGACAAGGATTGCGCATACAACCCAAAGCTGCTTATTTAATTGCTGAATATTTGGGTAATGATCTTAGTCGAATATCCAACGAAATTGAAAAGCTGAAAATAAATTTAAAAGGCCGCTCCGAAATTTCGGTTGAAGATGTGCAAAATTTTATTGGCATAAGTAAAGATTACAATGTGTTTGAATTACAAAATGCTATTGGGAAGCGCGACGTAGTAAAGGCCAATCAAATTATTAATTACTTTGCGGCAAACCCCAAAGAAAATCCTTTTGTTTTTGTAATCGCCAATTTTTATTCTTATTTCAGTAAGCTCTTATTGTATCATGGCGCTCCCGATAAATCGCAGTACGTTGTTTCGGGTGTAATGGGAATAAAGCCCTTTTTTTTAAAGGATTACGAATCGGCAAGTAGAATCTATACCACCGATAAACTGCGCAAAATTATTGGATACCTGCGAGAGTACGATTTAAAATCAAAAGGTATGGATGCCGGTGATGTTGAAACGGGTGAATTAATGAAAGAATTGTTATTTAAGATTCTTCATTGCTGATATCAACCTTCAACTAATGCGACCCCTACCTGATTAAAGAAACATGTAAATTATTCGTTGCAGCAAAGAATAGGTATCCCTAAATTATTTACCAATAAATTTTCTTTATCGGTAGCACCGAGTAAAATTTCGTTTTTAGAAATAGTTGACATGATGCTAATTAAATCAATCGAATTTTTATCTGCATAAGCTAAGGTTTGACGCGAATTTCCTGCTGAAAATACGGTCATTTCTTCACTTACTTGAGTGAATTTAACTCCATCTGCTTCAAATTGTGCCTTAGCAAGCTGTATGTTTTTATTTACCTGACCACCGGTATCAAAACCTTCTTTTAGTATTTGGTAAATATCAATGCTACATCCAAATAGTTTTGCAAAACGACTGGTTTGCTTAATTTTTATTGCAAAATCGTGATGTGGCCCAACAGGAAATAAAATTTTATTAAAGCCATCTTCACTTACCATCGTATTTTCTTGAACAACAATGCAAGGGAATTCAATAAGTTTTACAAGTTTTAAAATATCTGCACCTAAAAATTTTTGCTTTAAACCTCTTATTCCATGCGTACCTATGAGCACTAAATCAGGATGTATTTTAGTTAAAGTTAATGGACCTCCATCCATTAATCCGCCAACACCTGCATAGGCCTCCAGTAATACTGAATGACCCAAGGTTGATTTTGCAAATTTCAACAAGTGTACTTTGGTTTTTTCAACTTCAGCAACCGTTTCCACTACATTGAGTAAACAAATAGTGGCATTACTTTTTTGTGCCAACACCGAAGCCTGTTTAAGGGCTATTTTACAACCATCTGTAAAATCGATAAATACGCAAATCTTCTGCATTTTATTTTGTTTGTTTGGGTAATATTACAAAAAAATGTAGGATTCAATCAAAGATTTTTCAATAATTTTTTCGTTCAAACAATTTTTATTTTGTATCAACAATCAAAACACTCCTACGAATTCCTATTGGTAAAAATGGTCGCAGGAAATCGCAGGCTATTTTAGTAAACTGTTTTTCCTGTTCTATTTTGTTTTGAAATGAATTCTTCCAACAATTCTCTTGAACATAAATTTCTCAAGTTTTTTTCGGCTATTTTCCCGGATGTGGTCCATTTGAGCTTTTTTTTCAGTTATATGGAAAGAAGCAAAACGCAATGGTCAACGTCGTAAAATCGATGCTCTAAAATTATTCTTCAAATTTTATTTTTTCCTAATTGCCTTTGCCTATCTTTACCCTAGTCAAAATTTTAAATAAGACCTATGGATTATTCAAAATTAAAAAAACGCCCTTCCTATCCTTTCGAAACAATTGCAGTTGCAGTATCGTTTTCTCCTCGATTGGAAGCAGTACTGTGTGAAGCTAAAAGAATTTCAAATCTTTTTGGATCGCAATTAATTTTATTGCATGTAGGGGATAAAACTCCTGAAAAGGAAGAATTATTAGATGCACATATTAAAAAGGCAGGTCTCGACAAGAACAAGAACCGTCTTATTTGGATGGATGGAGAACCTGTTGATACTATACTTAAGTTGTGTAAGCTAAATATTGTTGACTTGCTTATACTGGGTGCCATTGAAAAGGAGAATTTATTTCGATTTTACGTTGGCTCCATAGCACGCACCATTAGTCGAAGAGCAAAGTGCTCGGTTTTGTTGCTGACTCAACCTTCCAACCATCCCAAACGTTTTAAAAAAATTATTGTCAATGGTGTCGATAATCCTAAAACTGTACACACCATTAAAACGGCTCTTTATATCAGTAAACACGAAAAGCTTTCAGAATTTACCGTTGTGCAGGAAGATGATTTACCCGTGCTGTCGATGACTATTGCCGAGAGTAGCACAGCTCCTGAAGCCACAAAAATTAAGAAGGAAATGATGCAGGATGAGAACATTAAACTGCAAAAAATTGTGGACGGCTTAGACAAAGAAAATATCACAGTTACAATAAAAACAGTCCACGGAAAACCCGGTTATGCCATCAGTCAATTTGCTAAACAAAAAGATGCAGATTTACTGGTGTTTAATTCACCCGATACCCATTTAGGAATTTTTGATCGAATTTTTACACACGATATAGAATATGCCTTGGCAAACCTGCCCTGCAACTTGCTTATAGTTCATTCGCGTATTTAAGTATATGGGCAAATTATCACATCACGAATTTATTATTCTTCTTATTTCAATGGCAGTCATGCTCATTTTGAGCCGAGTATTGGCTGAATTTGGACGAAAATTGAAATTCCCAATTGTGATGGGCGAAATTTTAGCAGGTATTATACTTGGTCCCACTGTATTGGGATTGTTGGCTCCGAATGTATTTACTACTTATTTCCCATCCATTGGAAACACCAGCATAGCCCTCGATGGAATCGCAAAAATTTCGGTAGTGATGATGTTGTTTGTCACCGGTATGGAAGTTCAATTACCACTTGTACTGAAACAGGGAAAAGCTGCTATTTATACAAGTACCATGGGAATGATCATTCCTTTTGCAAGTGGTTTTTTTATAGCTTATTATTTCCCTTCTTTATTTGGAGTTTCAGACGAAAATTACCGATTGCTATTTGCATTATTTTTAGGTACCGCCTTATCTATTTCGGCATTGCCGGTGATATCGCGTATTTTAATCGATATGAACATGTTTAAAACTAAAATTGGCACCATCATAATTGCCTCTGCCATGTTTAACGATTTAATTGGTTGGCTTATTTTTTCGTTCATTTTAGGTATGCTCAATACCAGCACCGGAGAAGCACAAAGTGTTTGGATTACCATCGCTTCAATTTGCGGATTTGGTTTATTTATGCTCACAATCGGAAAAATAATTATTGATAAAAGTTTGCCATGGATGCAAAAGAAATTATCCTGGCCGGGTGGAATTCTTTCTATTTCATTAGGAATCTGTTTTTTATGCGGTGCATTTACAGAAAGCATTGGCTTACATGCAATTTTAGGTGCTTTTATCGCAGGTATTGCTTTTGGCGATTCGGTACATTTAAATCAAAAGGCTCGAGAAATAATTCATCAATTTGTGACCAATATTTTTGCTCCTTTCTTCTTTGTAAGTATTGGACTAAAAGTGAATTTTGTGAGCAATTTCGAATGGCAACTGGTACTTGTAATTGTGGTGTTGGCCTATATTGGAAAAATTGTTGGAGCTAGTTTGGGTGCTTATTTAGGAGGCTTTTCAAAAAATGAATCTTTGGCAGTGGGAGTTGGCATGAATGCTCGTGGAGCGATGGAAATAATATTAGGAACCTTGGCATTAAATGCAGGATTAATCAACACACGTATATTTGTTGCTTTGGTTGTTATGGCACTCATCACAAGCCTTACCAGTGGTCCACTTATACATTATTTTGTGGGAAAGGAAGCGAATGACAAAAAATCGATGGAACTGTTGTGATTGTAAAATAGGTTAATCACCTTATTTGGATCATTTAGCATAAAGTTTCTATTGTTTCCTCATTTTTATTGTATTAATGCTACACACCTGAATCAACCTTTTATTTTCTTAGCTAGTTAATTAGTATAGTGTAGATTTTAGTAAGACTCAACTCTTATTTAATTGTCTCAATAGTATTACTCTAGTATATCAATTATTCCAATCAACAATCGCTGTATAAATCTTATCTTTACCATCCTTATTTTTAAGTATGTTAAAATTAAAATTACCAACCGATCCCCGCTGGGTAAACATTGTTGAATCAAACATCGACGAAATACTTACAGATCATGCATTTTGTGAGCAAAAGGCAGCCACAAATGCGATTAGTTTGTTAGTAAATTATCCCGAATACAGCGACCTGGTTGATGCAATGACTGAACTAGCCAAAGAAGAACTTACCCATTTTGAAATGGTACATCAAAAAATTAAAGAACGTGGTAAAGTTCTAGGTCGCGAAAGAAGAGATGAATACGTGAACGAGTTATATGCCTTCGTGCGAAAAGGGTACAAACGCGAAATTGTTTTAGTCGATCGACTGTTGTTTTCGGCGATGATTGAAGCAAGAAGTTGTGAACGGTTTAGAGTACTTAGTGAAAATATTGCTGATAAAGAATTAGCCGCCTTTTATCATGAACTAATGATTAGCGAAGCCAACCACTATACAATGTTCATTAAGTTTGCAAAAAAATATGCCCATGGACAAGATGTGGATAAACGCTGGAATGAATACCTTGAATACGAAGCAACCGTGATTGCTAAATACGGTAAACGTGAAACTGTTCATGGATAATATTGCCAACATGCTATGAAAATTGCTTTTGATGCAAAGCGTGCTTTTACAAATTCCAGCGGATTGGGTAACTACTCTCGAGCCCTTATTAAATCGCTAGTTGAATTGTATCCCAATAATGAATATTCATTATACACTCCCGCTATTTCTCAAAAGGATTTTTTAGAACAAATGCGCAACAAACAGAATGTTGAAATTTGCACTCCACGTTCTTTTGTTTCCCAATCCATGCCTTTTTTATGGCGTTCTTTTTCAATTACTAAACAACTTCAACAAAACCATACTTCAATTTACCACGGATTAAGCAATGAATTGCCTTTTAATATTTCACAGTTTCGAAATTTAAAGGTAGTTAGTATCCACGATTTAATTTTTTTGCGCTATCCCGAATTATATCCTTTTTTTGATAGAAAAATGTACTATCAAAAAGTCAAGATGGCTTGTAGAACTGCTGATTGTATCATTGCAATTAGTCATCAAACAAAAGCTGATTTGATAGAATTCTTTGAGCTTCCCGAATCAAAAATTAAAGTAGTTTATCAAAGTTGCGATCCTATTTTTCAAGTCCAACCAAGTTCTGAACAGCTCACTGCTGTTGGAAAGAAATATAAACTGCCACAACAATTTATTTTATCGG